>CAZJWP010000006.1:0-52364 GCA_964549745.1 uncultured bacterium
TATTTACCGAAATGGTTCGCCCGCCCTTTTGCTTCTCCTTACGTCGCCGGAGAAAATTTTAAATCGGCCCGTGACGTGGTTCGGAATCTGAACACCAATGGTTTTAAAGCTACTTTAGATATATTAGGTGAACACGTAACCACACCCAAAGCATCCCACGATGTCCGGGATGCTTATATTCAACTATTGAACGATATTAAAGCGGAAAACCTGGATTCCGGCATTTCCCTGAAATTGACCCATCTGGGTGTGGCCCTCGATCCGGCTTTGGCCGAATCAAATCTGCTGTTTATTTCCGAAACTGCAAAAAAATTAGACCTCTTCCTGCGTATTGATATGGAAGACTCGACCCATACTGATTCCACGCTTGATTTGTACAAGAAATGCGCCGCTGAAAACTCAAACGTAGGGACAGTATTGCAGGCCTATTTGCGCCGCACGATGGATGATATCCGCTCCCTGGGTTCTTCCAAGTTCAATGTGCGGATCTGTAAAGGAATTTATCGGGAACCGGAAGCAATCGCTTTCCATGATCCGGATGAGATTCGCGACAATTACCTAGCGGCGGTGAAAGCAGCAGTCAAGAGTGATAGCTATGTCGGTATTGCCACTCACGATCTGGGGCTGATTACTCGCGTGGAGAACTGGCTTCGGGCTGAAGATGTACCCACAGACAGGTTTGAGTTCCAGGTGCTGTTCGGTGTACCCATGCAAGGGAAATTGGAATATCTACGGGATCAGGGATATACGGTGCGGAGTTACGTTCCTTACGGTGAAGCCTGGTTTGATTATTCCATTCGGCGGTTGAAGGAAAATCCCCACATTGTGGGGTACGTATTGAAGAATTTGTTTACGTCTAAAACTTAGCCTGAAATATTCAGGAAACATGAATCATTCAGGTTAGCTCTCCTGCTGATCCCGTCGGAATATGATGTTTTAAAATTAGCCGCCCTTTGATCAGTCCCCGCTCCTTTTCATCGCTGGGCCTGACAGACAAGCTCACGGTGACCGGTATATAGTGTAACGCAATAAATTAATGGGACTCTAAATACTTCAAATCCGGAGCATTTATGAACGAACCTGAAACCATCGAAAAAATCCTGGATTTCAAAACCATCGCCGTGGTTGGACTTTCCCCTAACCCGGCCCGTCCAAGTCACGGTGTGGCTGCCTATTTGCAGTCACAAGGTTACAAAATTGTGCCTGTAAATCCGGGCCAGTCGGAACTTCTGGGTGAAAAAGTTTATCCTTCTTTAAAGGACATTCCTTTTGAAGTTGATGTGGTGGATGTATTCCGCCGACCGGAAGCGGTGCCGCCTATTGCGGACGATGCGATCGCCATCGGCGCCAAGGCGCTGTGGTTACAGGATCATGTGGTGGCGCCGGAAAGCGCTCAAAAAGCGGAAGAAGCGGGATTACTGGTCGTGATGAACAATTGTATGCTCCGGGAACACCGGATGCGGCGTACTTAAGACGGTGTAGTCTCAGGGAATTCCTGATCGCCACGTTTTCCCCAACCCATCTTGCGCCGCAGGGTGCGGTAATAACTTTTATCTTTAAATGTAATAAACGGTATGGTGAAATTCGCCAGCGATACCAGAAACCGCTCCGGGTATTCCAAATCACGACACATCTGTCCATCCGACGACAGACTCACCGGATCGCGATGATCTTCCGGGAAAGCAAATTCCAGCTTCACCTTTGAAGATAAAACAAGCGGTCGCGATGTGAGCGTGTGAGGACAAATAGGCGTCACCACCACAGACTGCACACCGGGCTGTACGATCGGACCACCGGCCGATAACGAATAGGCTGTGGATCCCACTGGAGTGGAAACGATCATTCCATCCGCTTTATAGTTCCCGATCAACCGGCCATTCGCATAGGCGCGACAGCTAAGCATCCGGTGTGAATGGGAATGATTCATAACAAAATCGTTCACCGCAAACCAGGATTCTGTGGAATCCTCATTATTGGTCGTTCCTACCAAAACCAGTTGCTGTTCAACATCATATTCACCTGAAGCGATTTGGTCCAGCCGGGTGAAAATATCTTTGGCGGTTACCTGCGCCAGAAATCCAAGGTCACCCAGATGAATGCCCAGAATCGGGACCTGCCGATGCCGCACCGCTTGCGCCGCTGACAGGAAAGTGCCGTCACCTCCAAGTGAAAGCACAAATTCGGAGTTGGGAAATTCATCCGCCGAATTCAGGATTTCGCAGGGAAAATCAAGCTCCTGCTTCATGGCCGCTTGAATGCGGGTGGTGATCACCACTGTAAAATCACGCTTTTTAGCCCAGGCCACCACTTTGGGCATCAGGTTCCAGAATTCATCCTTCTCCGTGTTTCCCCAAATGACAAAGCGGCGATGTTTGTTCAACATCAGGTGTCCCCCTCCTGATTTTGATCGGGATTCAAGGTTTCAATCTTCTGCTCCGCTTCATCCAGCAGTTTTTGTGCGGATGCGATCAGGGTCGTTCCTTCTTCAAACAATTTTAAGGTGGATTCCAGGGATTCATCCCCGGATTCAAGGCGCTTCACAATGGATTCCAATTTTTCAAAAGCGGATTCGAGATTTAATTCTTTTTTCTTGGCCATCTAATTTCCTCTTGTTCATGCTCCCCGGTTCGTTTGGCCGGGAATTCCCCGTCTTTCAAGCGCACCCGGAAGGCTTCTCCAGCATCCACCTGGGATACGGATTGAATTACCTGATCGGTGTCCGGTTTCAAGGCCAGTGCGTAACCCCGTTCCAGCACCTGAGCCGGATTTAAAACCGATAACGAATTTTGATAACGCGATAATTGCAGCTTAAGATTTTTGTCCTGGTTTCGCCAGGCCTGCCATAGCCGCTCCTGCCAGGTATGGATCAATTCCCGTTTGACTTTCAATTGTTTCCGTGGTACCTGAGCTTCCAACCGTTGTTCCCAATGATCCAGAGTCTGCCAGACGACCTGTAATTTACGCTTCACGGCCCGTTCCAGTCGTTCTCCATCGTTTTGCAAACGTTGAAGCAATTCACCAGTGGAAGGCGCCGCCAGTTCTGCCGCTGCCGAAGGTGTGGGCGCGCGCAAGTCAGCTACCAGATCGGCAATGGTGATATCCGTTTCGTGCCCTACGGCCGAAATGATCGGGATCGGACACGCTGAAATAGCCCGAGCCACTTTTTCTTCGTTGAAGGACCACAAATCTTCGATGGAGCCGCCACCGCGACCCAGGATAATTAAATCCGGTTTTGCCTGTTCCATTTGATTCAACCCGCGAACGATATCGTCCGCTGAATTAGGGCCTTGAACCAGCGTGGGCCGGTGGATCAGTTTAACGTACGGCGCTCTCCGTTCCAGGACCTGAAAAATATCCCGGACAGCAGCGCCGGTGTCGGAGGTGAGAACACCGATCCGGGTCGGAAAAACCGGGAGCGGCATTTTACGGGTTTCATCAAACAATCCTTCTTCGCTTAAAGCGCGCTTGAGTTGTTCATACAATAAATACAAATTCCCCTGACCGGCGGGTTGAAGGGCGGTGACCACGCATTGCAGCTGGCCGCGTTGAACAAAGACGGTGATGCTTCCGGAGGCAATGACTTCCACTCCTTCATCTAATTTGAATCGTAAATGGGAAGCATATCCTTTAAACATAATGCAGCGCAATTCAGCGCCTGCATCTTTCAGTACAAAATAGATATGACCGGATCGGTGATACGTCACATTGGAACATTCGCCTCGAATCCGGATCCGGGACCAGTTTTGTTCCAGCGTGGATCGGATTTGTTCCGTTATTTCCGAGACCGAAAATACCGGTGTTTCGGTCATGTCAACTCCAACTATTTATGGAACCGGGGAATGAACTCCCCGGGTCCGTATCTTATACTTTTTTCTTTTTATGGCGATTGGCCCGAAGACGTTTTTTCCGCTTATGGGTACTGATCTTCCGGCGTTTACGTTTTTTTCCGCTTGGCATACTTCCTCTAATCGTGCATTAATGATTTATTCACCCGTGAACGCATGATCTTGGATGGTTTAAACGTGGGGGCGTACCGTTCCGGTAAAAAGATCGGTTCTCCCGTTCCGGGATTCCGCGCTTTTTTCGGTTGACGGTGTTTGACACCAAAAGTGCCGAATCCCCGCAGTTCCACTCGTTCATTACGTTCCAGTGATTCGATGATGGTTTGCATGACCCCGTTCATTACAGCTTCGGTTTCCACTTTGGTCAATCCGGTCGCGGCTGAAACAACATCGACAATTTCTTGTTTGGTCATCCTTCCCTCCATTGCCAGCGAAACAAGGATCCCTCCTTCAATCCCGCACTGGCGATTTGTTTGATTGTCCCTAACAGGAGGTCTCGTAATAAAGGTTTTTTCTCTAACGGACGGACAGTTTTTGGTTTCCCGCTGATGCCCCCCAGCGATCCGGCCAGGGCTACCGCATCTTTCAGCGTGCCCAGTGTATCGATCAGACCCAGTTCCAAGGCCTGGGTTCCGGTGTACACTCGTCCGTCAGCCAGTTTGCGAACATCGTCTTCCGGCAAATGCCGATATTCGGCTACGTCCGCTACAAATTGATCATATAAATTGGTTACCACCGATTTAAAATATTCCCGGTCTTTTTCTGTAACCGGTCGGGTCGGTGATCCGGAATCTTTCAGGGGACCGCTTTTCACCGTTTCCATCTGAAGACCCAGTTTTGACATCAGGTCTGTCACCACCGGGTACTCCATGATCACGCCGATACTTCCGGTGACTGTTCCCCGGTTTGCCATGATCTCACTGGCGCCCAACGAAATGTAATAACCACCGGACGCAGCCACCGATCCCATGGAAACCACCACCGGTTTTTCCTGGTTTAGTGATTTCACCTTTTCAAATAATTCCTGGGACGGAGCAATGCTGCCACCGGGGCTGTTGATTCTGAGTACGACAGCTTTTATATCGGGCCGATCCTCAAAATCGTCTAACTGATTGATCCAGTTCCGGGTGGTAAAAATGGTTCCCTGAACGGTGACAATTCCCACTTTACTGCCAAAAGTCAGTCCATCGTCCTGCCGTCCGCAACTGCGTATTTGCGAAAAGATAAAAACGATCGCAATGGCGGATAGCAATATCCAAAGCCAGCGGTTGGGTGAGGATGTTCTTGCCGGGCTCAACTTGATGTAATCCAGAGGACCAGTTTCTGGCCGGGATAGATATATTGACGATAACGAAGTCCGTTCCAACGGCGAATGGAACTGGCTCTCGTATTGTAGTCTTCAGCGATTTGTCCCAGAGTGTCACCTCGTTTGACTGTATATACTAACCGTTTTGTTCCCGGGGGACCCTGAGAAGAGCCTACCAGTGTTGCGTTCGTACCGCCCGCATGAATGGGAATCGTCAGTTTTTGACCAATCTGAATCCGGTGACGGTTACGAATCTTGTTCACGGCTGCCAAATCATGGATGGACACATGGTAACGATGGGAAATCGTCCACAAACTTTCCCCGCGACGGACACGGTGAACGATATATTGTGGCGCAAAACGTTGGTCATTCGGCAATCCATTGTACGCGGCTAAAAAGGAATCGGACGTTCCACGGGGAACTTTCAACGTGTAGGAACCATCGGATGGAGTTGCGGATTGGCGAAGTTCAGGATTCAAATTGCGTAGTTCTTTAACGGATATTCCACAGCACCGTGCCAATACATTCAGATCGGCGCTTTTTTCCAGGGTCACTTTATCATAAGAATACGGTTCCACTTTCGGCATGGAAAATCCGTATTGATCCGGATGGCGGCAAATGATTGCCGCAGCAAGAAAATAAGGAATATAATCACGGGTTTCTCTGGGAAGTGAACGGAGCTGCCAGAAATCACGTGTGTTGTGCAGTTGCATCCCGCGACGAACCCGTCCCTCACCTGAATTGTAGGCCGCCAGGGTCAGATACCAATCATCAAATTCGGAGTATAAATCTTTAAGGTACTGGCAGGCGGCGCGGGTTGCTTTGACCGGGTCCCGCCTTTCATCCACATACCAGGTACGGTCGAGTCCATAATGTTTCCCGGTGGAATAGACAAACTGCCACATTCCGGTGGCGCTGGCCCGGCTGTAGGCTTTTGGATTCATTCCCGATTCAATCAGGGCCAGGAATTCCAGTTCATCGGGTAAGCCGTTTTTCTCCAGGATATCCTGGATCATATTGTGATATTCTTGATATCGGACTAACCACGATTCAAATTCGGACCGGCGACGGGTTTGGAAATAATTGATAAACTGATCGATGCGGGCATTCCGGACCAGGGGGATGTGCCCATCCCGGTCATCCACCACCGTATACTTGGAATCACCCATTTGGATTTCTACCGGCTCCACCATTTCCGACACTTCGGTTCGGATTTGATCCGCCGATATGGGAACATCGGAAGATTCCAGGGTATTCAGCCGGTTGGTGTAGACATCTGCCAGCGTGGATTCAAAACGATCGAATTCATCTTTCTCTTCCGGTGTTTTTTCACCGGATTGATCTGCTTCAGTCAATAATTCAAATATACGGTCCAAGACGTACACCACTTCCAGCGTGTCATCGTGCGTGTCAGCGATCAAAGCATCCGCCAGATAAACTTTCACATCCCGAAGTAATTGGGGAAGCCGGTCCGTCGGTTGGTCACTGGACGTATCAGGGGAAACATCCTCCGAATCACTGAGTGGCAGGACGGGTTCCTCAGACCGACGTAATTCCAGGGTGTCTTCGCCCTGGTTGTACGGAGCCAGGGCACTGGTGTCCAATTCGGTCTGTGACCAGCCGATTGTGCACAATAGTGCCACGGTGATGAATTCGGATAAACGCCTCTGCATACGATACTTACTGTGATTTTGCCCGGCGAAATTAGAGGCCGGTCAGGTTGCAGTCAAGAAATTTCCCTGTCATTTGGGATTCATTTTGTGAAGAATGCCACTGGAACTCAGGCCCTGAACCAGGGGAAATATCTTTACCTGGCCGCCCCGGGATACCACTTCCTGTGCTCCCACTATTTGTTCAAATGTGTAATCGCCGCCTTTGACCAAGACATCCGGTTTCAGTGTACAAATAAGCTCCAATGGTGTGTCTTCTTCAAAAATAACTACCATATCAACACTGCGCAATGCATCCAGAATGGCTGCCCGATCCACTTCGGTTTGAAGTGGACGTTCCGGCCCCTTGAGTCTTACCACAGACTGATCACTGTTCAATCCCACAACCAGATGATCCCCCATTTCTTTGGCAGCCGACAGTAAGTCCACGTGTCCGCGGTGAAGGACGTCAAAGCAGCCATTGGTGAAAACCACCTTCTCCCCGGCCTGCTTCCAGGTCTCGACCTGCGACCTGGCCTGATCAATTAAATGTATCATGGGGAAATAGCTTTATTGGGCATTCAGTGCAACGACCCTTTCGGCAATGACTCCGAATCAAGGATAACCCTCCCTGAAGTACAGGAACTTTACATAAACGTTTATCGGTTCCCCATCGCTGCAGGACTTGCCCATAAGGGTGTGAAACACGCTGCGAATCCCAGGTGGATTTTAAATGGTCATACAAGGTCCAGTCCGCCTTTTGGATAGCTTTTGCTCCCAGCCAGGGTAACCAAACATTGACCATCAATTCCAATTTTAAATTCCTGTTGGTTCTAAGGTCAAAGAGAGCATGGGATTTATCCGGGAGAAATAAATTTGTTTTGTCCAATACAAGAGCAATTGTTTTTGCAATAGGAAATAACCATTGATACCGATTTTCCGGCCAGGCAACCGGACGAATGGAACGATGGTGCCAGTGCAAGTCCAGGGTGTCCAGAAATTGGACCGTATTTTCAGAAGACTCAAAGTTTAGGATTTGTTCCCATGTATAACGTGTACCCAGGTGTTGAAATGCATTTTCATTACCGCCCTGTCCCAAAATAATAAGACATCGTTCCCAAAGAAATTGTGGGTCAAATCGCTCCAAAAAAGAGCTGACAAATACCATCCATCGTTCATTTCCTTTTTGCTCCAATACCCTTTCCCAGCGAGAATCCCTTGTGTGAACAGGACACATTTTGTCTACAGTTACAGCATCTAAAATCACTGTAGGTATTGATGGCTGATGCTGACTCTCCCGGGTCACCAGGTGGAGTATAACATTTTGATACCGTGGATCAATTGCATGTCCATGATGAAACCAGTCTCCGGCGTTCAGGTGACATTCAATGTCTCCTTCATAAAATTGGCCATCTATGTATAATCTGGCGCCTAATATGTCCGGGCCTTCATTCCGGTTCCGAATTCCCTGATTCATGACAACCACAGACCGGCCCTTGGTTGTTTGCAAAGCGGTGCCCGGCTTAAGACGGACCCATCGGCCTACCAGGACCGATTCCCGAACCGGAACCGGTTCGCAAACAATACCGGGACTAACCGATTCAGGCCGTGCCCACATCATTCGCCCAATCGTTTCTCATCTCAATAACCTTTTCCCGAATGGATGCCGTAAATGGCTTCCGATCCTGGTGAGAGACACCTTCGGTTGAGACCGGTTTCCCGATCCGTATTTCCACCGGTGCTGAATTGATCGTCCAACTTCCCTTGGTAATCACATTCGCTGTCCCACACATGGCCACCGGCACCACCGGTATACCGGCTTCCATAGCCAGGATCAGTCCACCACGTTTGAATTCGTGGATTTTGCCGTCTTTGGAACGGGTGCCTTCCGGGAATACCAGTACTGAACGTGGATTTTTCTTCAGACTATGGGACGCTTTCCTTAAAGCGGCAATCGCCTTTTCATGGTTCCGCCGATCGACGAATACATGTTTGGCCATGATCATGGCCCATCCGAAAATCGGGATTTTGCGCAATTCTATTTTTGAGATTGGAGCCATTTGGTAAGGTAGAACAGCAAAAGCCAGGGGGATGTCAAATGCCGATTCGTGATTAGCGGTAAATACATAGTGACCCTTTCGGTCCAGATTCTCAAGTCCCTTTACCGTGTATTTTACCCCGGAGATGAACAGAATGATTTTGGACCACATCCAGGCTATCCAGCGAAACACACGTCCTCTCCACTCAAAAATTGAAATTACCATTCCGGTTGTTGCCAACACAACGGTCCAAAACACCAGATTGAGAATAACCCAAACCAGCTTCATGGAGTCAGCAATGAGGTTCCCATAAAGGGTTGCAAAACGTCCGGGATCCGAACCCGGCCTTCAGATGTCTGGTAGGTCTCCAACAGCGCAACCAGTAATCGTGGGGTCGCCACACCGGACCCATTCAGTGTGTGTACAAAATCCACTTTCCGATCACTGTCTCTCCGGTATCGAATTCCACCCCGCCGGGCCTGAAAAGCTTCAAAATTGCTGCAGGAAGACACTTCCAGCCACTGTTTTTCTCCGGGAGCCCAGACTTCCAGATCGTAGCATTTGGCTGCAGAAAAACTCAGGTCACCGGTGGAAAGAACCACCACCCTATAGTGTAAGCCCAGAGCTTGCAGGATGGACTCTGCCTGTGCAGTTAGGGATTCCAATTCATCATAGGACGATTCCGGTGTGACAAATTTGACCAGTTCGACTTTGTTGAATTGGTGTAAGCGCAAGAATCCGCGAGTATCTTTCCCGTAAGAACCTGCCTCACGGCGAAAACAGGCCGAATAGGCGGCATAGTAAATCGGTAAATCCGCTTCATCCAGAATTTCATCCCGATGGATGTTGGTTACCGGTACTTCTGCGGTCGGTATCAAATAGCCTTCATCCCGTTCCAATTTGTACATATCTTCAGCAAATTTGGGCAGCTGGCCGGTCGTTTCCATGGATTCGGTCCGGGCTACAAAAGGCGGAAAGATTTCCGTAAAACCGTATTGGTTCACATGATGGTCCAGCATATAATTGATCAAGGCCCGTTCCAGACGGGCGCCCTGTCCGATGTACAAAGGATACCCGGAACCGGATATTTTAGACCCCCGGTTAAAATCAAATAAACCCAGGCGGTTTCCTAAATCCAAATGGTTCTGTGGTTCAAAATCAAATTTGGAAGCCTGACCCCAGGTGCGCACGACCTCATTGTCCTCGGCGGAATCGCCGACGGGAACAGACGCATGCGGAAGATTGGGTGTGGCCATCAGGAGATCGGTGAGTTGACTGCTCAATTCACCTTCTTCCGCTTCCAGCGATTTGATCCGGGCAGCCACCAATTGCATGGCTTCGATTTCTGCCCGGGCGTCATCCCCTCTTCTTTTTGCTTTTCCGATCGCTTCCGAATTGCGATTACGTTCAGCCCGCAGGTCATCCAGCTCCGACTTAAGTTTTCGGTGGCGCTGGTCCAAATCCAGGATCAAATCCAGATTTTTGGTTTCTCCTTTTGTTTTTAATCCCGCTTTGACCTGATCGGGATCTTTCCGAATTAAATTCAAATCCAACACAAACAATTTCCTTATCAATATAAGAGAGAAAAGTAGGGCTCTTTTCTCCGGTTTTCCAATCAGTTCTCGATAGATAAAATCTTAATTTATTCTATCATTCCGTAAGGTGAGAATGTTTCTAAAGCCGGGAATATTAACGACCTTTACCGGTCAACATAACCAAAACAGTACTAAGAATTATCTTGAGATCAAGATTCAGTGAGACATTCTCAATATAATAAAAATCATATTTCAATTTTTGGCGGACATCCTCAATATCCCGATCATAAGGATGCTTGATCTGCGCCCAACCGGTTATTCCGGGGCGCAACCGTTGACGACGATTGTAAAAAGGAAATTCCTCTTTTAATTTTTCCACGAAATAGGGGCGTTCCGGTCGCGGACCAACCAAACTCATATGACCATTCAATACATTCCAGAGTTGGGGGAGTTCGTCCAGACGGAAACGCCTTAGAAAGCGTCCCACCGGCGTAATCCTTGGATCATCTTCTTCGGACCAAACCGGGCCGGTATTTTTTTCCGCATCAGCAATCATGGACCTGAACTTATATATTGTATAGGGCTTACCCAATTGGCCAACCCGTACCTGCCGGTACAAGACGGGCCCCGGTGATGAAAAACGAACAATCAGTGCAATCATCCCGCTTATCGGTAACATCGCCAGACTTATTGGGATTGCCAACACCAAATCCAAAATCCGTTTGAACCATTTGACATACCACGATTCCAGGTTCAAATTCACTTCCAATAGCGGAAGCCCTACGATCTGTTCGGTTCGGGCTAAACCACTAATCACATCATACAGTCCCGGAACGATTTTTACGGTCACGGGACTCCCATTGATTCCGGATATGACACTCATCAATCGTTCGTGGTCCGGTTTATCCAGCGCCAGAACAATATCAGAGAGTTGATGCTTGGCAATGATACTTTCCAGATTCTCTTCGTTCCCCAAAACCGGGAAAGAATGTTCAGGCGGGTTCTTGGGATCGTCATTGGCACGGATAAATCCCAGTACATCGTATCCTTTTTGGATCTGTTCATCCAGTATGGCAGCAGCACGGGCTCCACGATGATTGTATCCAAAAATCGCAGTTTTCTCCCGTCCGATCCCGCGCTTGAGTAATACTTTTTGAATCGTCCGAACGATCATACGAAAACTGAGATTGGAGAAAACAAACCACAACCAGTACAGGAATAATCGCCGGGGTGAGAATGGAAATGGGATCAGCTTTAACGCCTGGACTAAAATAGCTAACGTAATAAAGGTAAAGGTCAGTTTAATGATGAGTTCAAATTCGCCAATCCTTGAAGTCGTGAATTCACCCTGAAATAAGTTGGAGATTAAAAAGGAAAGTATCCAAATCCCCTGAATTCCCAAAAACCAGTAGTAAGGATCCGCACCACTTCGAATAATGGTATCTAGCAGGCATAGGCGGAATGCAATCCAGCCGCTGAGAATATCCAGTACCAGGATTATCCAGCCGGTGACCCATTTGGGAAAGCGTGTATTTAAGTTGGGAATGTATTCTGTCATTCGTGTACGTGGCAGAATACAACAATGGGAAGGTTAAAATCCGTGCGGTGGGTCACGGAAATCAGACCACTAACTGTATGCTGCATTGTTGTACCTAAACTATCTTGTTAATGCAAAAAACTGTTAGCGATCTTGTGCGGCAGGCTCCTATTATTTGGCATAAATTTAAATCCTGTTTCGGCGATAAGCAAGCTACACAGTAAAACCTTTTGACTCAACAACACGCTAAAATACGATTCGGGGTTCTCCCCATTCTGTGCATAATCACGCTCCTTTGGGCTCAACATGTCCCTTTGCCGGAGGACGACCAGGCCAACACCTTGATTGAGTTTGAGATTCTATCTGGTAACCTGCCTCTGTCTTCCTTGGATCAAAGACCTTTTACCTATAAACAGTTGTCCAAAATTCATTTAAACAAATCCTTGCAGAATCCCGCGCTTGAAGTACAATTATATAATAAATTTAGGACTGAATTCACGCTGAGGGGCAACAAACCGGAAATGTCAATTTTAAAATTCTCTCCGGAAGAAAATAACAAGCACCAGATTTCCGAATCCCATATCTTATTATACCGGGATTCCACGCTTTCCGTAAACATGGAATGGCTGGAGCAAGGAGGATTTCAATCCGGTACTCACCATTTATTCGGATACGATCAGATTCACATTGCCGGTCAATTAGGAAAAAGATTCACATTATTCACCCAATTCTCCATCCACCATTTTACCGGTGATTCGACCGGTTGGGAACATCTGCCCAAATTCCGAAATCAATCTTTGAATTATTTTCCACAGATAAAACGGACTATCTGGTATCAAACACAATCCGTGTTCGCTTTTACGGGAAGATTCATGCAGATTTCCCTTAATCAACTTCCGTTGTCCTGGGGACCTGCCGGTGATAAGTCAGCCATATTATCCGGTCAGGCTGCCCCGTTCCCCTATCTCCAAATTTCCATTCCATATAATAATGTCAGCCTGAATTATATCCATGGATCCCTTGGCGCCACCGATGGAGTCACCCAACACACCCTTGATAAAAAAACTTCAAAATATTTGGCGGCTCAACGTTTTCAGTGGCAAATAAATCCACGCTGGGTAGCATCCTACTCAGAAATAATAATTTACGGGAACCGGCCGCCGGAGGCTGCTTATCTGAATCCCGTCGCATTTTTCTGGGCACAAGAACACAATCTGGGCGATAAAGATAATGTTTTAATGGCCATGGATGTAACGCACCGAATCGGTTCCGGAGCCGTGTTTTATACTTCCCTCCTCTGGGACGAACTTCAATGGCTCAAAATATTTAAACCATGGTGGGGAAACAAGTTTGTGTTCCAGACCGGATGGCGGCAGGCCCTTTTACTAAAAGGCCATCCGTTTATTCTGTCTCTGGATTTCTCTCTCAGTCGACCTTGGACCTATACGCATAAATATCCGATAAACACCTATTCTCATTTTAATTATCCACTCGGATTTCCCTATGGTCCCAGTGCCATCTTCTATTCTGTCAAAATGGAAGGTTGGTTCTCAATGCATCACTTTATTTCACTTCAAGGCGGCTATTTGAAAAAAGGAACGGGATTGGGAACATCGGTTCTGGACAACTATGAAGATCGAAACCCGGCTTTGGATAAGGATACACCTGTTATCTTAGGGCGGGAGCGGCATGGTTTTGTTCTCAATTTGAATGGGATTTATGAGTTCAACTCACTTTGGGAATTACACTATACTTACCGAATCAATCGCACGTTGAACATGGACGAAGGTTATCTGTCAGTGGTGTTTAGCTGGTAAAAAACTAATTTCTAATGGAGTCCCACGGTTATAGACCGTGGTTTTCTCTATATCGGGATAAATTACATAATTTTCCAAGAATCTAAATTTCGTCCACATAATTTTTCTAAATTTATAATATCCGAGTGAATTTCATCAAAAATCATCTTTTGAATTTGATCCGAAAATTTAAGTTCTTTTATATTTTTCGTATATAACAACCCATTAATAAATCGCGACCTTTTCAAGGTATTTAATAACTTTAAAAATCCAAATCGACGAAATTGGTGTGAAAAATAATGTATAAAATATCGTGCAAATTTTATACGTATCTCACCACTTGCATTTACTTTTTTTGAAATCACAGCAGGCACAAAATTTGAATCAACTCCAATAAAATTGAAAATATCACTTATAAAACGATTCGGATTTGTTATCAAATCTTCGTAAAAACCGAAATAAATTTGTTTATCTGGAAAGACTTCTCTGAATTTTGATAAGAGATTAAAATATTTGAATTCATTTAATATCTTTGGATTTTCCATCAAATATTCCTGAACAGATAAATCGAGAGGAATTTGCCCGGTCTTTTTCCTAAAATTAATAACAGATTTTAATCGATCGATCGGATTCCTGAGGATTGATATTATTTTCATATCCGGGAAATCCTTGGCAATTCTTGCAGCAACAGCTGAATCAAATATATACAGATTACTTATTTCTCCGTATTTATAGTTCCCATCAGAAGCATAGTCAAAGAAAGACTCATACCATTTTAACCCTTTCTTATAATAAGTGTTAAAAAAATTCGTTTCTTTAATATCCTTAGCCATTCTGATCTGGGGATGTTCTAAGAACGATTCATATAAAAGAGTGGATCCTGTCCGGCCCGGACCGATCACAATAAAATCTGGCCGCTTGGCCACTATACTTCCTTTTCCCACACTGTTTTGTTTTTCTTCATAATAATATCATAAAAAGAAACGAGGGAAGCCGCGAGTGTTAATACAAAATACCTGCCCTGTTTTGTTAATAGTATTAAACAAAATAATCCGATTTCTAAATAGAATATATTCGTTAATCTATCCATTATAGTAGCCAATATGATGATTAGAATTATTAGCGGCGTTAACCATCTTATAATTTTATGAAATAATAATCTGACAAAAATATCAAAGTTTGCCACTGCTTTTATTTCTGGTAAAATATACTTGAGTGAAAATATGGATCGAGTAATTATTCGACGCTTACGTTTAAATACACTTTTAGGTGATTCTTCATAACCGAGAGCTTCTGGCTCAAAAATAACCTTTTGCCCATGCAGCAATATTAAAAGGGGTTCAACCAAATCACTGATACTGTTTTTATCCAATTCAATGTAATTACTTCTCCTAATCGCATAAATACCGCCATTAGCTCCAATTAATTTCCCATTTCTTGATTCCAAGATTTTTATATAATTCTCGATTTGCCAATATGTCCTTTCCGTTGTGTCCTCACTATAACTTATCCTTCCGCAAACAACTCCGATGGATTTATCAGAAAACCATTTTATTAAATGCTTAATAGCTTGTTTATCGTACATCGTGTTGGCATCACTAAATATAAGAATATCTCCTGAAGATATTTTAACAGCCTCATTTTGTGCAAATGTTTTACCCTCGCGAAGGTTATTGACCAAAATAACATCATTAAATTCAGATACTATTTTTGCTGTTTTATCCGTTGAGCCATCATTTGTGACAATAATTTCTATCAAATCCTTTGGATAATCTAATTCTAAGCAATTTCTAATTTTTTTATAAATTAATCTCTCCTCATTATATGCTGAAATAATTAGGCTAACCCGAGGCACAAATTCCTTATTAAATGTGAAGGTTTTTTGGGGAACTAGAAATAAAAATATTGGATATACGACATATGAAATGATCAATAATGTAATTCCGATAAATATCAGTACAATCATTTATCAATACCACCAATTGTTGGAGAAAATTATCTTTTCCTCAAGATTCTACGTATTAATATTCGCGGCGTGATAATATGTACTCACTTTGACACTTTTTCATTTATTAGTGCGAAGAAAATTAGATGTAAATATTGAATTACTCCATTACTGTTAGCAGTTCTATGCAGAAATACAGTTTTTTTGGGGGCAAATTTAAGTAAATCCTATAGAGACTAATAGATTTTCACTTTAAACTATTAAATCTAAACGATAGTAGAATTGTGTTCAATTTAGTGTTTTTTTATATAATGATATTAATTTAATTGCTTCAACCTCCCATGAATATTGACTGATATCTTTGACAGCACATTCGGACATATATTGTAGTTTTCTCTTATTATTATATAAAAAAATAATTTTTTGATATAAATCATCTTCATTACCAGCAGAAAATGATATACCACTTGAAATTGATTTAAAGTAATTCTTATTTATTGGTAAATCTGAATAGATAAATGGTAATCCCCAATTCATATAATCGAATATTTTAGTCGGTAAAGACCAATCGTAATTGGGAATAGAATGCAGCGGGGCTATACCAACACTAGATTTTTTTATCCAGTCTTCCATTTCATCCATCGGGAGCCATCCAGGCCAATTAATCCAAGTGACTTTTTCAACCCAGTCTATTAATTTGCTTTTAAATTTTTCTTTCCTAGTCATACCTATCAGGATTAAAAATACGGTTATACCATTCTTATTACACTTTTGAACAGCATTTATTAAATCTAGAGTTCCACGTATTCTACTTAATTTTCCTACGTACAATAATGTAAAAGGCTTATTTGGTAATTCAAATGGATCAATTATTGGTTCACGATTTAAAATTGTATAATTTCGAACCAAGGTCGGTTGTCTTCCAAATTTGAAAGCATCCTGATAGCTGGTCTCAGCAATTATAAATCCTGAAAAGTATAGACTTGCAAATTTTTCGAGTCTCCTAAAAGAATTCCCAAGTAAACGATTTAACGTTGAGAACTTCTCTTTCTGAAAGAGTACTTTTTTTACATCTTCATGCATATCATATATGACTCTTTTACCAAAAACTGTTAGAATACAGCCAACCCAAAGTAATTCCGGATCATGTAAATGAATTACATCAAATTTTTGAAAACTTTTGTACAGTATTTTTAATTGGTTTTTAAATCGATCCCTGAGTGTCCTTGCAACTGGCAAGCATGTTATTGAAATATCATATTTACTAAAATATGCATTGTCCCCAACCGCTAATAGTGATACTGTATAAAATTTTGATAAACTCATTGCTTCTTTATAGAATATTCTTGGATCATTCCAAATATGTACAGAACTTGCAATTAGAATGTGTTTTCTCATTGTATCATGAATTATCGGCTGTTTTCTTTCTAAAAGCGATATAAGCTAAATAATTTGATGTCGTTAACCTTTTGTTTTCTTTTTTAGAAAAATTAAAAACATTTAACCATCCTTTGAGGCAACCCAATATTGCAGAAATGATTAATTTCTTTTTCAAACCATCTTTAACCCACTGAAATGTTTTCACCATAAGACTAGGAAAGATTAACCAGATTGGGGTTATCTGAACTGTCCAGGCAAAATCATTTTCTACTTTTAAACTAAATAATTTATATGGATCCCTTTGAAAACTTGGTTGATGAAATATCTTTAATTTTGGTTCTAATAATATTTTGTATTTTCGAATGAACATCTCAATTGCGAGATATTTTTCTTCAGCTCCATAATGCGTATCTTCAAATAATCCTAATTCATCAAACACTTCTCGTCTAATTAAACTAACCCCGCCTGAAAAACTTGCCATATACCGAGCCTCTTTATATAAAAACCTGGGTTTCCACTCGTTATCAATTAATTCCAATATCTGCGGCATAAGAATTTTTACGTTTTGCTTTTCACTCATTAACCTTTCAAATGCCTGAAGTAGATAATTCGAATCACACCAGGCATCATCATCCAAAAAAAATAATAGACTCCCCTTCGCTCGATTAATCCCGATATTTCTTCCAAGAGGACAACCAAGATTCTGTTTTTCATTCACAACTTTTACCATTTTATATTTCGACTTTAACATGGATACCGTGCCATCAGTGGAACCATTATTGATAACAATAATCTCGAAATTCGGATACGTTTGTTTTACAACAGAATCTAATGCCCGTTTCAATTCATTCTCACGATTATAGGTCACAATAATGACGCTAATTAGTGGATAATGCATCAGGTCGACGCTTTCTCTTCATGCAGCATTAAAACAGCTAATGGTAAAAGGGCCGCCCAAAATACTTTATTTGTAAAATCTGAAAGAAACAACCAGTTGAAACACAAAATATAGAGCGATAATAAAAAGTAAAATTGGAAAGGTTCGTTCATTAAGGTTTTTTTCTTTTTAAATGAAATAAAAATCCAAATTAATAGTGAAATAAAAAGTATTATTGGAATCAATCCATTTTCCGCCCCAAACTCTAAATAGGTGTTATGTAGATATTTTATCTTTGTTTCAAATGGAAAAATTCTTGGTGGAATATATTTTGCATTTCCTAATCCAACACCCGCTATTGGATGATGTTTAATAATATCAATTCCAATCCAAAATAATATAAATCTATTTAGAAACGAATCGTCAAAATCTTTATTACTATAGGTTGTTGTTTTAATTTTATTGATAGATTGAAGACTCTCAAATCGTTCCGCTGTTGTTTTCTCATCCTTTAATAAATTTAAAGAAACAATACCAATGACTATTGTAATGAACAGCCCAATCGTAATAAACGTCCTTGTCATCCAGGATGAGCCATGAAATTCATAAAAAAATACGATAATAATAATTTGAATTAGGGCAAGGTATCCCATTCTTGACTCAGTCAATATTGTGCCTAATAATATTACGATAAATAAAGGAAAAACTATCAAACGGGAATGTTTTAATACATTCTTTTTAAGCATCAGGAAAAGTTGGAATGGTATTAAACTTGTAAGTCGTGCAGCCGTAAAATTTGTTTCACCGCCAAGAATTCCCGCGCCACGCCCGCTTTGCGATTCATAATATACAGATTTGCTGAACAAAAGTGTAAATTTCGTTAAACCAAAATAATCAGTTATCAATGTTATTGAGCCTATCAAGGCTATAATCGTCAATAACCAGGCTATATTTGTTTTATGATATAGAGTAATTTTGTTTGGTAGCAAATTGTAAGCTAATAATGCAATTATTATACAGAATAAATATTGGAAATAGACATTCACCTTTATTGAAGAAATATTTATTATACTGGGTAAGAGTATAATACATGACAAAATTACCAATTCTTTCGGTAATTTTATTTTTTTGAATTGAATGACTTTTATCATGAAAATGATTAAAATAATTAGAATAATAATCCTGAAAAATGAAATCGAATATTTGGGTATTGATATCCGTTCTGTTAAAATAGACAACAGAATTATGTAGAATAAGAATAATGGACTAACCTGGAGTAATTTTCTACCCATCAATTTTCCTATAAACATAACTTATTAAGAATATATTGAAAATAGCTCCTTGAAAAGAAAGTCCGATAAGAATAGGGCTGAATGATTCAAAAAGTAATTTAAATATCACTATGATGCTAACCTGCGCAATAAAAAAAATAATTTGATACCGGGAAAAAAACTTTTCCAATCTCAATACTGAAATTAATGAGATCGCAGGAATAGAGATAATAGAGAAAAATACCCATGTTACTATGATCTGAGCTATTAATCCTGCCTGAGACCATGTTTGTCCCAAGATAAGAGAATAAATTTGTTTTCCTTTTAATAAAACTAACAAGTATGGAAACAATCCAACCATAATAATAAGCATTGTAAGGTGCCTGAACATGGGTCTAATTGGTATTGATTCACCCAGTTGGGCAGAAGCTTCTTTCATATAAATCATATTTAATGATCTTTTCAAAAATCGCGCCGGGATAGAAAGTGTTCCATTTGCAATTGCATAAATTCCCATGAAATCAGCACCGTAAATTGATGATAGCAATAGTGGTGCAAAATAAGTAGTAAAGCGATTAACCATTATTCCAAGACTCATATTAAATGAATAACTCTTATATTTCTTTATTGTGTTTAAGTAATCATTCTTATTGTATTTTATGACATTCTTTATCCGAAATTTGTTGTTCCTTCTTATCAATGATAAGTTTGATAGAAGTATGGCCCCTAACCGGCTTAGAAATAGACTTATCACTTGAGGATAAAATAATCCTGCAATAATCCTACCAACAGTGTTCCCGGTTGATAGAAAGATATCAGAAATATTGGCCCTATGGATATTATTATTCTTTAATCGTCCATTATAAAGAATTTGCCTTAGCCCTAGTAATAAAAGGAATATAGGTATCCAAAACATGTAATGAGTTAATTTAGGATTTTTTAGCCATAAGGCAATGTATCTATTGCCAATGATTAATAAGATTGTTAACACAAAAATCATAATCAATAGAACAAAAACGGCTACTCTATATAATATATCATATTCTTTTTGATTATTAGATATTAAAAGGGTTGTATCGAACCTTAATGTTGTTATAAGAATGACACTTAAAATTAAAGCATTTATTTGCTCAAATGTCCCAATTGTATTAGGACTATATAGGCGAGTAATAAGCGGATAGGAAACAATGAGTACAATTTGATTTATAACATTCCCTGAAAATAAGATTCCAATTTGAGAAAAAATTGGATTCTTTAAAACTTTTGGAAGATTCAATGCTCTCTTCGTGATTGATTTGTTTGAACTCCCACATTCAATTCTTGAAGATTAACAGGAAAGTCCAAATAAGTTAGAATTGATTTCTGTCCCTTAATTGAGTTCAAATTATTGATCGGAAAAACTTTAAAGCGATTGGGATATCTTAACTGGAATTTCGAGCTTAACGCATGATAGTCTTCCCAATATTTATTTAGAGCTTCTACTTTAGTTTTAACATTGTATTTTGGATAACACTTGTCCCATAGCTCGTCCAGTTTCCACTTTTTCCCATTATGTTCAATCCAGTGATTACGATCTATTATTTTTGAAACTGTCAAAATCCCACCTATTTTTTTCTTCCTGACTGTTCTTGTTTTTCGTAAATAACTCTGTACGGTAGATTGTTGATCACGCTCAATACAAATCATCTTAATTCTTTGATCTAAAGTCATAAGTAAATCAGTATACGGTAAATAATAAAATCCAATATCACCAATAAATTTCAATTCTCGGTAAGAGTATACAATATTTCCTCTTGAAAGTTGTTTAAGAGCATTTAATGGAGTATTATTGGCCAGGCTTTTTTGAAAGTACCCAATAATTTTTTTAATAAATTCTTCCGCACCTTCCCATTGCATTTCCTTAGGTTCTAATTCATGATATACAATTGTATTTAATTGTTTATTAAATAAGGCCGAAAGTGAATGTGTCCCGCTTCTACCTGTACCGCATCCAATTATAATCGATTGATTATTACTCATTATTAAAAATGCTATTGTTTCGATGTTTCTTTGGTAATAATAACAAAACCACCAATTATAGTAGCGAACATAACCATTAATATCACAATAACACTTCTTTTAGGTTTGTCTTTTTTATCCGGACGAGTAGCATGATCAAGATATTGTATAGTTGGTATTCTTTTAACTTCATCTATTTTTGATTTTTCGTATAATGGACCGATATATTCAATTAACTGCGAATAATAATCAATTTTTCTTTTTATTTGTTCAATTTTAATCATTAGCAAGGGTACGTGGTTCCTTGGTATAAAGAATGATGTGGTATCAGGTGATTGGAAAATAGTCTTTAATTTATCTTGAATACTTTGTATTTCCTTTTTCAGCAACAACACTTTTGGTTCACGTGGATTAGTACTGGATTGCGCTACGTCATATTCTATTTCCTTTTGAAGTAATTGGCCATTTAATATTGCAGATTGTTCCACACCTGTTCTTACTTGATCTTCTAATGAAAGGATATTATTTGTCTTCATCAATGTTACCATTGAATTCTCTAATACGCGGAGGCTATCCATAATTTCATCAAATCGATTCGCAATGAACACCCTGTTACTTTTCGCATCTTCAATCGTTAGCGCTATATTAATACTATCCAAACACTGGGCCATATAATTTGCTATTTCACTTACTTCATCCTGATTTTTATCCCAAACAGAAACGATTACCTGCCCTTCGTCTCCAACATCAATCGAAATATTATTGTCAAATGATTCCAATGTTTCTTGTAATGTTTCTTTTTTGTATACAGTCTGAAGGTCAAACTGATGGATTACTTTTTCCTTTAGACTTCGACTTTTTAGTATAGATAAAATTCTATTTTGTGAATCACTAGATCCAAAAATATTAGAGAATCCATATTGACTTAATAATGAAGCAGCTCCCAAACTCGTGCCCGAATCAGAAGGTGGCACGAGTACAACTGTTGCTTTAAACCAAACGGGGAGTAAAAGTGCAATAATAATTGAAACAATTGAAGACGTAAAAATAATTCCAAAGAGCATTGATTTACGTCTCCAAAGTAGTGAAAAATAATGTGCTAAATCTATCAGCTCATCATCATTTATAGTTTCACCGCTACGATCTGATTCCAATACTCCGTATTTCTTTAGATCAGCTATTCTATTTCTGAGTGTTTTTTCAGTAAGTCCATTCTCTTCAGCTATTTTTTTACGTGCTTTTCTATTATGAATAATTGTGGGATTTTCTTTCACTAATGAAAATATTTTTTCTTCGTGGCTAGTCAGTTTCATTCTATTTCTTTATTCGTGATAAGTATGTTAAATAAATTGATGTTAATGCAGTGATTGTTTGCATCATGCTTGATTTCCCTAAGAGCTTATTAATGAATTTCTCACCTATATAAATTTGATCACCTGATCGAACATATTGATTTAAATCAAGTGGATATTTCTCATTATTCCGAAATAAAACTCCGCTTTTAATACTTCCCATCTCAGACGCTCCGCCGGCAATTCCAATATAGTCACCTACGGTATAGCCATAAGAAAATTGATAGGCTCCTGGTAAATTTACGAAACCACTCACAGTAATCGGTGCCGATGAAAGTGTTACTAATTCTGATGAAGACGTTTTGAATTCATCGATAAAGGGTACAATGATTTTATCTCCTTCGAGTAAAGTTGGATTTTCATTAACATTGCCTGATAAAAGAAACGATTTTACTGATACAGAATCAATTTTACCGGAACTACGTTCAATTTGTACATTATTTGGATCTGAAAATTTATGGAGTCCGCCAGCCAAATTAATGATATCCAATAATCTTTCACTCGGCGTGATTGCAACATACCCCGGTTGCAATACGGCTCCCAAAATTAAAATTTTAAATGTTCTAACTTTTATTAAGGTTGTATTGATTCTAGCATCGGAATATTTATTTTGAACAAACTTTTGAATATTTTTTGTAGCGTCATCCAAAGTAATACCTGTCACATTTAATACTCCAAATCCCGGTATTAATATATCTCCGGTCGGACTCACTTGAATATCACCGGTCCAGTTATCATTAAATAAAATATTAATTCCCAGGACATCGCCTGGTCCAAGAATATAGGTTGATTTATCTATAGGTTTTTCAAGACTAATTGGTTCTTGTGTCCCAATGACAGTTATTGGATTTTGGGTCGGCTTGGGAGCCGTAAGAACTGGTTGAGCATATTGATATGTTGATTCCTGGGCATTTTGCGCAATGCTAATAGAAATCATGAGTCCAATAATTATTAAGCTTTTATTTATCATGAAATCCCCTGGTACTGTTTTTGATAATATTCCCGGTATTCACCCGACCGGATAAATTCCCACCATGATTCATTTTCCAGATACCATTGGATGGTCTCCCGAATACCCGTTTCAAATGTATGTTTCGGAGTCCACCCCAATTCAGTCTTGATCTTGGCCGCATCGATGGCGTATCTAAAATCATGTCCGGGACGATCCTTCACAAACGTAATCAAATCACGGTGCGAGTTGAGAGATGGGGTTGGTCGAATTTCATCCAGAATATCACAAATGGTCTCAACGATTTCAAGATTTCGGACCTCGTTGTTACCGCCGATGTTATACGTTTCACCCACCCTCCCTTTTTGGATCACCTGATGAATGGCGCCACAATGGTCTTCCACGTATAACCAATCACGAACATTCTGGCCGTCGCCATAGACAGGAAGGGGTTTCCCTTCCAGACAATTCAGGATCATGAGAGGAATCAATTTCTCCGGGAATTGATAGGGACCGTAATTGTTTGAACAATTGGTCACCAGGACCGGCAGACCATACGTTCTGTGCCAGGCTCTGACCAAATGATCAGAGGATGCTTTCGATGCGGAATATGGCGAACTTGGATCGTAAGGCGTTTCCTCGGTGAAAGCGCCCTCATCTCCCAGCGAACCGAATACTTCATCCGTCGATACATGATGAAACCGGAATCTCTCCTTTTCAGCCTCCGGTAATCCATTGAAAAAGTCCAGAGATTCATTCAAAAGCTGATAGGTTCCCACAATATTCGTCCGGATAAAATCTCCGGGACCGGTGATGGATCGATCTACGTGACTTTCAGCCGCAAAATTCACAATGAAGGTTGGCTGGCTCTCAGCAAGCAATTTACGAATCAAAGCGCCGTCGCCAATGTCTCCATGAATAAACATATATCGCTGATCGGTTTCAAATTCTTTTAAATTCGCCGGATTCCCTGCATAAGTGAGCTTATCCAGATTGATCACATCGGCATCCTCTTCGTTCTGAAGTATATATCGAATGAAATTGGATCCGATAAACCCGCTGCCTCCGGTAATCAGGTACGTTTTATTCATCGTGTCCTTTTAAAATAGTTGAGCATCTGAAATTGATTTAAACAACGGTTGGGCCTGATCTTTTGTGGATATAAGTGGTTGCTCTACACCCCAATCCACGTTTATATCCGGATCATTCCAGCGGATACCGTATTCATCCTCCGGGTGATAAACATCGGTACATTTGTATTGGAAAAGCGCTGTTTCGGACAGAACCACATAGCCATGTGCAAATCCAGGGGGAACATAGGCCAGCTCATGGTTTTCATCCGATAATTCAATAGCCGTCCAGCGTCCAAAAGTGGGTGATGATTTACGGATATCGACGGCAATGTCCCGGACTTTCCCAAAAGGGACTGAAACCAACTTTCCCTGCGGGAACTGATGCTGATAATGCAATCCTCTCAATACATTTCGCTCTGAGAATGCCTGGTTATCCTGCACGAAATTTGTGGGAAGCCCGGCATTCTTAAAGTCCGGTGCCTTATAGGACTCAAAAAAATATCCTCTTTGATCCGGATGTACTTTGGGAACAATCCGGATCACGTCAGGAATAGCAGTGGGAATAAATTCCATCAGCGAATACCGCGGCCAACGTTATCGAATTTGAATCCAAGCCGGGTTAATTCCTGAACACTTAAAACATTCCGGGTATCCAGGATTTTGGGGGATTTCAGCAACGCTTTCATCGTATTCAGATCCATACCGCGGAATTCATTCCATTCAGTCATAATGACGACTGCGTCCGCATCCTGAACCGCATCTTCCCACCGATTACAATAAATGATATCTTCGAAATACGCTGCCATACTTTCATTCGCGATGGGGTCATACGCTTTAATCCGAATACCGGCTTCCTTCAATTCCCGGATCATGGAGATACTGGCGGAGTCGCGCACATCATCGGTCTCCGGTTTAAAACTCAGCCCTAATATGGCAACGGTCGCACCCTCAAAATCCTCATCCAGGAGGGACTTCAATTTATCTACCATCCGATGTTTTTGTTCTTCATTGGCTTCGACAGCGGATTCTATGGTTTTAAAGTGAAGACCATGTTCACGAGCTATGGACAATAAGGCTCTTGTATCCTTTGGAAAACAGGAACCACCAAAGCCTGGTCCGGGGTGCAGGAATTTCGGGCTGATTCGCCCGTCCGATCCCATGGTTTTAGCTACAACATGAACGTCAGCTCCTACGGTTTCGCAAAGATTTGCCATTTCATTAATGTAACTGATCTTAAGCGCTAAAAACGCATTGCTGGCATATTTTATGGTTTCGGCCGTTTCTACATTGGTCTCTATCAGCGGTGTTTCGTTGATGTAAAGCGGCCGATAGACTTCTCGCAAAGTTTCAAAGGCCTTCGGATCCGAAGCCCCGATAACCACCCGATCCGGATGAAGGAAATCTTTTACTGCGGATCCTTCGCGTAAAAATTCAGGATTTGAAACGTAATAAAATGGATGACCCTGTGTATTTTCCTGACGGATTATTTCACAAATTTTACGCCCCGTTCCGATAGGTACTGTGCTTTTTGTACATACGGTCTTCGGTGCATTCATATTTTGTCCAATCGTTTCCGCTACCTTGTAAACCGCTTTTAAGTCCGCATCTCCATTCTCCCCCTGCGGAGTCCCTACCGCAATAAAGATCACATCCGATTGCTGAATAGCTTCTTCTACATCCGATGTAAATAATAACCGACTGCTTTCCACATTTCGATCAACAATTTCTTTCAGCCCGGGCTCATAGATTGGAATCTCACCTTGGAGTAAACGATCAATTTTACTTTTATCTATATCCGCACAAATAACGCGATGCCCAAAATCGGAAATACCGGCGCCGCTTACCAGTCCCACATAGCCGGTTCCGACTACGGTTACGTGTTTCATTCTTCTCTCCTAGGTGATAAAATAATGTTTATGAAAAAGTGGGTGGAATTTAGGGTAAACCCAGGATTCGACGAAGAATCCATTCACCCGAAAACACGACTAATATTAAGACCCAAATCAGAGGATGTTCCAGATAATTAAAATCTGCTGTTTTTCGATCTGTCCGTACTTTGTTTTCAACCACATCCTTCATTTTTACTTTTTGGTTCCACGTATAAAATGCACCGCCGGTTTTTTCACTTATAGCTTTCAGTAAGTCGGAATTTAAAACCACCCTGTTCATTTCCACCTGACTTTCCTGAACCCGAAACTCACCTGTTTCCTTAGATCGATCGCTTCCATCCTGGAAATCCACTTCATATTGATAATGGCCCGGGCTCGGAGCATAAATTTGACCAGCCCAGCGATCTTTATCCGGCTGATATTCCAACTCCGCCGAATTAATGGTATTCCCATCCTTGGTAATATGAACGACTGCTCTTGCATTTGGATTGGTGGGAACAATTCTGTTTCCGGTGATCATCATAAGTTCACCTTGCTGGAAGGATGTCTTATTCATTCTGAAATACATATCATTGTCACCGGCCGTCTTCATTAACCAACTCAATATATCGCCAAATAATCTTTGAGCTTTCTTTTCATCGGGTGTTCCGATCAATTTGAAGTGCAGAGATGATAAATCCTGCGGTGTCCAGACTGCATAACGAAATGATTCCTTCTCACCAATCAGTAAAGCCGGAATGGTAAAAGAAGAAGATAAGTCAGCCAGAATCCATTGATCGTTTCGCGTCCCCTCTATTTGAAGCCCGGGTTGCAATGGGGGGAAATTCACCGTGTTGCCATTCCCTGCCATTGCCGAAAATGAAGCTAAAAAAGGCAGCGTATTGATTCTGTTTGTAAATTGTAAATCATAGCCGGTAGATGCATCCAGCACTGCTCCGGTAGATTGAACATAAAAAAACGGATATAATACAGAAACTGCATCCTGATTCATGTCCGGACCTGCAAACCAGGCTAAAGATGATTTTTGCGCCATGATCTTTCGGCCCAGTATCCGTTGCCAGGCGGAAGATAAAGGCTGGGTTGGAAAGTTATCAAATACAATCAGTTCGTAAGGTGTCTCCCAAAATGTTTTAATGGGTGGTACAAATTCATTCCCTTTTTGTAAATACGAATCAACGTGAACACGTGGTAATTGTCCCAAAAGTGATTTCAACACACGGGTATTGAAACATGGACTTCCGGTTATGAGGGCAACATTGTAACGATCTTTTAGCACCGTGACATCGAAGGCTTGTCGATTATTTTCAATGTTGACTTCATCCGGAAGGGATGAGACTTGAACCCTGTAGTGAGAGGTCCCAATATTTTCAGGCGTGAAACGGTATTTGACCTGGGTCTGCGCCCCGCCTCCGGATAAAGTCACAAATTGGGAACCGACCATTTTGGATTCCGAATACATTGATACATTGAGTCGATTTTCTCCGTGACCCGTATTTGAAAGGGTTACATTGGCATCCACAGGTTCACCTTTAATTGCAACCGTAGGAACATCAACTGAGCGAATAGCAACATCGACCATAGCAGTGGAATCCCCCACGCCAATTGTATAAATCGGGATGGATAAATCTCCAACCAAATCCAGCGGATCTTCCCCCTGGGTCAACTGACCATCCGTGATCAGAATAGCTCCTGCCAGACGGTTGGTTTGGGATCGGATATTTCGGATCACCCTTCCCAAATCAGTGGCCGATCCATCGGCCCGGATCGGATCAGCGACGACCTTATCTACATCATTTGAAAAGGTGAATAGTTGCAGCTGGTTTGTTTGGTTTCTCCAGGTTGCGACCAAATCCTGCAGACCATTTTGAAGGGAAACAAGCGACGGTGTTTGGTGAAATCCCATAGAAATAGAATTATCAACATATACATTCCAGTCCAGGGGAATTGTCTCTGTTTTCCAGGAGCGAATATGCGGTTGAAACATCCCCAGGAGTAATAGACCGAACACGACGATCCTCAAACTAATGAGACCGCGGAACCAGGGCATTTTGCCGCCCTTCCAGAAACCCCAAATCAAAGCGCCAACGGCCAGAATAAGTACCGCCCAGAACCAAAAATCGGATCGATGAAGCCACTGAATTGTCATTCGGTCGGCATCCTTAGATTGGGATCGACGGTGAAGTCCATGGCCGACCTCTTCCCGGAACTCAGGTAAATTTCACCCAGGTAGGCAATCATGGCGCCGTTGTCGGTACAATATTTAATATCAGGAAAAAGAACGCGCCGGGGAGTGAGTGCATCTACGCAAAGCGATCGCAGAGTTTTGTTTGCGGCCACGCCGCCTGCAACAACGCAGCTATTCACACCGGTCTTATCCGCAGCCCACTGCAATTTTGTCGCTAATACATCCATCACAGCTTGTTGGTAGCTGGCCGCCACATCCGGTTTTTTGGTCAAAGATTGCTGTGATTTTTCACGATCCATAAAATATAACAGAGAGGTTTTCAATCCGCTGAAACTAAAATCCAAATTCCCCGATTTTAAAAGTGCTCGTGGAAATTTGATTTTATTTGATGATCCCGATATTGCCATTTCTTCGATTTCTGGTCCACCGGGATAGCCCAAACCCAGTATCCGGGCTCCTTTATCCAGAGCTTCTCCGGCTGCATCATCCAGTGATTCTCCCAAAAGTGAATAAGCTCCCAAACCATTTACCAACCACAATTGCGTGTGTCCCCCGGACACCAGCAGACATACAAACGGGAACTCTAACGAAGGGTCCGCCAGAAAGTTCGCAAACATGTGTGCTTCTACATGATTCACGCCAACAACCGGGATATCCAAACCCAAGGCCAACCCTTTGGCAAAACATACTCCCGTTAAAAGTGTGCCGGCTAATCCGGGCCCCCGAGTGACGGCGATTCCATCTAAATCTTTAACGGATAACATTGCTGCAGACAAAGCTTCTTCTACCAGACGGTTGAGATGGCGTTCATGCTCACGCGAAGCGATTTCCGGGACTACTCCGCCATATTGGCGGTGGACGATTTGGGAATTGATAATACTGGAGCGGATTATTCCGTTTTCACAGACAGCCGTTCCGGTTTCATCGCAGGAAGATTCAATACCGAGAACGATCACGGACTTGTGCGAGTAACGACCAGTTCTACATTCTTGGGTGAGAGGTCCTGCCAACTGAGCGCTTCATTCGGCACGGTGATTTCCGGTTGATAAAACTGGCGTTTCGGATCCCATACTTTTTGGAAATCCACCACTGCCTGGATATCATCCGGTGTAATCTTAGCGATATAATCCACACCACCAACGATGGTAAGTGAAACCGTTTTTGGATTTACAAAAGCCCGGAGGCCGGGAAGCACATTGACCACATTGACCGGAACTTCGGGAATGATCCGCTCGCTGATGGCTTGTACATCTACCTTACAGGAAATAGCCTGAACCGAAAACTGGATCAATCGCCCTAAGGATTTCAACGGCAAATTCCGCTGAACAGAATTCGTCGTCGCTAAAATGGTGTCCGGTTCTGTTTCAACATAATTGATCTTTGACACCATTTCCTTCGGGCCTGCAATACTTACCGTCTTTGGGCGATAAGTCATATCACCAACCTGATCGTATCCCGGAGCCGGAGTGACCGTCAATAGCGGTCGTACCGGAACCGTTTTGCTGAGGACGTCATCCAAACTGATATGAATCTCATTCGGGTATACCACTTCCACGTATTGAATATCCAATCCGGGCGGAATGACAATCTTGGAAGGATACGATTCATAGTAATCATTGAGATAAAAATCATATTCCTCGGATATTTTCTCCAAATCGATCACCAGTTTAAAGTCATCGTAGAAATCCTTAAGCAGGAAAGCTTTAAACAATGCCCGTCCGGATCCCTTGAATTTTACCTGGGCCGTTTGGGGAACTTCCTCGCGCAGTGCTTTTTGAGCGCTTAGATTTCGGACTTCAAGGGGAATGTTAAGCACCCATTCGTAGGTGTTTCCACTGACGACAAAGAGCCAGAGAACCACCGCCAACCCGAATGCACCGATCCGGAGAACTATGTTCTGTCGTTTAAAAAACGAGGGTCGGACGGATCGGCGCAAAATAGTTGCGAATCCTTACCGGAGGCTAGTCCGGATTCTCTTCTTCGGCTTCACCACTTTCTTTCAGGGCATCAGGAATTTCTATCTTTTCCGTTGCGGGTGAATCCTGATTTTTGAGATAATCCTGAACTTCATCATGTTTGGTGTGTCTCTTGCCGGAACTGCTTAATTCTTCTTTAAACAGGACAATCTTTTTGTCATCCGGCTTCACTTCCATCACAATTCCTGAAATCGGTTCCCCGATTTTGTATTGCTGGACCAGGGTTTTCCGTTCCTTCTTGGAACGTTTGCCAAAGGGGATGATCCCTTCAACATCATGTTCCAGACTTACAATAATGCCTTTATCCAGGATCCGGATAATATCGCCGCTGACTTCCTTGCCGGTATCAAAGAGTTTGATCAATTCCGGCCATGGATCGTCATTGACCTGTTTCATACCTAGGGAAATCCGACGATTTTCACGGGAAACTTCCAGTACCCGGACTTCCACTTCCTGACCTTTTTCCAACATTTCTTTTGGATGGCGGATCACTTTGGTCCAGGAAAGGTCGGATACATGGATCAAGCCGTCCACACCTTCTTCCAATTCTACAAAAGCGCCGAATTGTGTCAGGTTGCTAACGGTTCCTTTCTGAACTGTCCCGACCATGTATTTCTCTTCGATCTTATCCCATGGATCAGGTTGCAACTGCTTAATACCCAGGCTGATCTTCCGCTCATCTTCATCGATGGAAAGCACTTCCGCTTCCACTTCATCGCCCATGGAATGCAATTCGGATGGGTTCTTCACGTGGCGCGTCCAGGACATTTCTGACACGTGGATTAACCCTTCAACGCCGGGCTCGATTTCGATAAATGCGCCGTAATTCGTCATGCTGACAATGCGACCTTTCACCACTGTTCCCACCGGATATTTCTCACCGATATTATCCCAGGGATGTGGTGTTAACTGTTTTAGACCTAATGAAACTCGTCTTTTTTCTTCGTCATAGTCGATGACCTTAACGGTAATGGTTTCATCCAATTTCACCATTTCCGATGGATGGTTGATCCGTCCCCAACTCAGGTCTGTAATATGGAGCAATCCATCCAGGCCGCCCAGATCAATGAATACACCAAAATCGGTGATATTCTTGACGCGGCCTTCCATAATCTCGCCGACCTTAATCTTTTCGAATAACGCTTCACGTTGTTCTTTCAGACTGTCTTCCAGGATGGCTTTATGTGAAACCACAATATTTTTCCGGGCTTCATTGAATTTCACAATCCGTAAATCAATGTCCTGATCCAGATATTGATCAAAATCTTTTACTGGCCGAACATCAATCTGTGATCCGGGAAGGAATGCCTGGATCACACCCACATCCACGATCATACCGCCTTTGATCCGGCGAACAATCTTACCGGTAAAGGTGGCTTTATTCTCATAAAATTCGCGTAATTCTTTCCAACGCCGCATGAAATCGGCTTTGGTTTTTGAAAGGATCGTATTCCCATGGTGGTCTTCCAACCGCTCCAGGTATACATCCAGAGTCTGTCCAATCTCAGGAATATCTTCCGGTGAAAATTCGGTCCTGTCAATAATCCCTTCGGATTTAAAGCCAATATCGACTAAAATCTCTTTTTCGTTAATACCGATCACCCGGCCGGTAATTACTTCATTCTCAGAGATATCAGAGAACGTTCCCAGGTACTGGTTTTTCACTTCTTCCGGTACTTCTTCACTGGAGTGCCCGGAATGAACATCTTCGGCATTAACGGTTTTAATATCTTTGAATAAATCAGGGTCCAGATAGTCCGCGAGTGGTTTTTCTTCCACCGTCTCTTCGGTTTCGCCGCTGTCTTCAGCAGGTGTTTCTTCGGTTGCTGAGGTTTCTTCTTCTGTCACTTCTTCCGAGGATTCTCCCACTGATTCTTTCGGTTCTTCATCCGGGGTTTCCGTGACAGGCGCCGCTTCGGTTTCGGCACTGACTTCGGCAGACGTTGTGTCTACTTCGGCCTCTTCAGCCACTTTGGTTTCATTTTCGGTCATGATGTTTCCTTAACTAAGGTTGGTTTGATTTGGTTAACAATGCGCTGAACCTGCTGTTGGATCGTCATTTCGGACGTATCCACTTCAATCGCATCTTCAGCTTTTTTCAAAGGTGAGTTCTGTCGGCTGGAGTCTTTTCTGTCCCGTTCGGTTAAATCGGCTTTCAGAGATTCCAGGCTCCGTTCTATTCCCATCGCTTTCAAGTCCTTTTGACGACGTTGGGCTCGTGTCTTCGTGTCGGCGACCAGGAAAAATTTCCAGTCTGCTTCCGGGAAAACAACCGTACCAATGTCCCGGCCTTCAACCACATAGTTCCCGGTGGAACCCAGGTGACGCTGAATCCGGACCATTGCTTCCCGAACCTTAGGGATAGCGCTGACTTCGCTCACAAAATCGGTTACTTCCAAAGAACGTATCGCTTCACTTACATCGTTTCCATTGAGGAAAATCCGGATGTCCTTCACATCCTTGCTCTGCTCCAACGTGAGTGACTTAAGGAGTTTTCCCAGTGCTTCCGGCCGATGAAGATCCACATGTGATTGCTGAATTGCATACGTAACGGCCCGGTACATAGCACCCGTATCCAGATATGCGAAACCAGTCGCTTCCGCTACTAATTTAGCGGTAGTACTTTTGCCAGAGGCGGCCGGTCCATCAATTGCAACAATCACAAATTTTCGGTTCCAATTTAGCCGGGGATTTTAACGATTATCGCCTCGAATTCCCAATTCCATTTCAACGGTTTCGTGACTTTCGTTTTGTCGTTTTTTGGGATGATTTCGGAATCGGGATATTTTTTAAAGTCTGTATTTCTTCCAAAGTCAATTCTCTGAATTGTCCCGGCTTTAATTTTGGATCAAGTTTAATCGGACCAAATTCAATACGCGTCAAATCGAATAGACGAATATTCAGGTGGTAGAAGATCCGTCGAATTTCCCGCTTTTTCCCTTCGTACAATCGAAGAAAAACCGTAGATCTTTTCTTCACCGTGATTTGCTTAACCACCTCGGCCCGGCCAAATTCATGGTCACCAATATATACTTTTTGTTTTACGTGACGAATCTGATCCTGGGTCATTCGACCCTCAATAGTAACTTTGTAAATACGGGGAACATGGTAACGCGGATGCATTAACCGGTTGGCAATTTCACCTGAATTCGTCAGGATCAATAATCCGGTGGTATCACGATCCAACCGTCCGATTGTAAATATTCGTTCATTGATATCCACCACATCCAGAACCGATTTCCGTCCAAATGGATCCTGAGTGGTGGTTAAAACTCCTGACGGCTTGTTCAGCATAATGAAACGCTCGGTTTGAATCGGTTGGACCTTTTGCCCGTCGAAAATCACTTTATCTTTTTCGGTGACGTCGTAGGCCGGATCCAGAATTAATTTTCCGTTCACCATCGTGGTTCCCGATTGTATCAACCGATCTGCTTCCCGCCGGGAAGCCACACCACTGCGTGCAAGGTATTTGTTTAAGCGCATAGAATTATTGAATTGTGTAGAAAAGGTTTAGTTCGATTCGGTGGATTCATCAGAATAAAACACATTGACCTGATCCGGATTAAAGTTCCCTTCCTCCAGTTCCTTGATCTCCGACAACTTTGGCATGTCCGATAATTTCCCCAACCCAAAGGCTTCCAGAAACTTATCGGTTGTACCGTACATTAACGGTCGGCCCGGACCGGGAGCCCGGCCTTTGATTCTTATCAATTTTTTCGCCAGCAGATTTTTCAATACTCCGGCGCAATCCACTCCGCGAATCGCTTCTACATCCACCCGGCTGATGGGCTGTTTATAGGCAATGATTGACAACGTTTCGAGAGCTGCCTGTGAAAGGATCAATCGCCCGGATTTGTTCAGTAATCGCCGGACCCAGACTTCATAGTCCGGATGGGACAGCAATTGATACCCCCCGGCAATTTCTTCGATGATAATCGGACGGGATGTTTGTTCATAATCATCTATTAATTCGGCTACGATTTCATGCAGATTCGGCGGGTCCGTTTCAAATACCAAATTGATCTGTTGCTGGGTCAACGGATCCGGTGAGGCAAACAGCAACGCTTCGATGATGCGTTTTTCTTCGTTGCGATTCATGCTAGTCTCAGTCCGGCAGGCCATCCAGCCGGTATAAAACAATTTCCCCGAATAATCCCTCCTGCACGATGCGGACCTGATGTGTTCGCATGAGTTCCAGCAACGCTAAAAAAGTAACCACCATTTCCAACCTGGTTTTCAACCGACCAATCAATGCCGAAAAAGCACAGGTTCCGTCCCCGTCAAATCCTGCCATAATAAAGGTGATCTGTTCATCAAGATTCAGCGGCTCTCGTTCCAATTCATAAGACCGGATCATCGGTCGATTATCCATGGCTGTCTGGAAGTACCTGGCAATATCGTAAATATCCAGCTCACGCACGTACAGTCCCGGATCCTCATTGCCAACCGGTGGTTCCATTTCTTTGCCGCGAGGGAAAAACCGACTCCGAACCTGTGCCAGTGAATCCAGTTCCTGGGCCGCATGTTTGAACTGCTGGTATTCCAGTAACTGTTGTACCAATGCCGTCCGTGGATCCTCCGGTTCTTCCGTCAGTTCTTCCTGCCGGGGGAGCATCATTTTGGATTTAATTCGAATTAGCGTCGCAGCCATTTCCACAAATTCCCCGGCTACACGCACATTAAACTGTTGCATTTGGTTCAGGGTGTTGAGGTAATCTGCGGTAATCTTTGCGATGGGTATATCGTAAATGTCGATCTCGTCCCGGCGGATGAAATACAAGAGCAAATCCAGCGGTCCTTCGAATTGATCTAAACGAATCTGATACATGTTTAGTAATTTAAACCAACAGCCTTCCGGGCGGTTTGTAAATATGTGTCCGCAACCTGCGATGCTTTATTGGCACCGGTCTTTAAAATATCACGCACTTCATCCGGATGGCTTATGTAATCATCCCGGCGATCGCGATAAGGTGTGATAAACTTTTGAATCGTTTCATAAAGTTCTTTTTTTACGTCACCGTAACGAAGTCCCGGTTCATCGTATCGTTTGGCCAAATCGGTTTGTCCTGATTGATCAAGAAAGAGGGAATAAATTTGAAACAACGGTGTGTTTTTATCTTTCGCTTCCTCAATCGGAGTCGAGTCCGTGACAATTGAAAACACCCGCTTCTTCAGTTCCTTGTCCCCGATAAATATTGGAATGGTATTCCCATAGGATTTGCTCATCTTCTGGCCGTCCGTTCCGGGAATAAGTTGAGTTGAGCGATCAATATCCGGTTCCGGAATGATAAACACTTCCCCAAAAACCTGGTTGAACCGAATGGCGATATCGCGGGTCATCTCTAAATGTTGTTTTTGATCTTTTCCCACCGGTACCCGTTCCCCTCCAAATCCAAGAATGTCTGCGGCCATCAGGATCGGATAAGAAAACAAACCCATATTAGGCGCAATACCCCGGGCAATTTTATCTTTATAGGACGTGGCTCTTTCCAACAAACCTTTCGCCGAAACATTTGACAGAATCCAGGTTAATTCCGTCACTTGCGGGACATCGCTCTGGATCCAGAAGGTCGCCTTTCCCGGGTCCAAACCCAGCGCCAGAAAATCACAGGCTGCTTCCAGGGTATTTTGTTCCAGTTTCTCACGATCCTGTAAGGATGTGAGCGCATGATAATTCACGATAAAACAATATAACTCATGCTCATTCTGGTAATGAATCATTCGGGACATCATGCCAAAATAATTGCCTAAATGCAATTGTCCCGACGGTTGAATTCCACTTAATACGCGACTCATAATAATCCTAAAATGACTCCAGGAATAAAAACGGTTTCCACTCCTGTTGTTCTTCCCTGATAAATTGTTGAAAAAAATGGATCCGTGTCGGCCGGATCGGCGCCTTCAATAATTTCATATTCGCTTCTTCCGGAGTCCGGTTCCCCTTCTTTGAATTACAGGGACCGCAGGCCGTTACCAAATTCTCCCACTGATCGCCCCCTCCACGTTCCCGCGGAATAATGTGATCCACGGTGAGCGGGGGTCGTTTGCGCCCGCAATACTGACAGGTGAAATTGTCACGAGTTAATATATTTTTTCGGGACAGCGACACATTTAAGCGGTTGTACCGAACATAAAACTTAAGCTTGATAACACTGGGGATTGGCAGGGTGACGGAGGGTGAATGCATCTCCCGCTCATAGTTGATCAATACATCCACCTTGTCAGAAACCAACAGACAGATTGCCCGACGCACCGAACAAATCGATAATGGTGTATAGTTTTTATTCAGAACCAGGACCGCATCGCTCATGCGCTCACCGCCTTTTGAGCCGGAACCAGACTGGTCTCGATCGAACAACCGGAATGAAAGTGTTCGATCAACCCCTTATTGACATTAGCTCCCTTGGGATTCAGGGTCTGTTGCTTCACCCAACCCTGGGCATGAATAAAATCCCGTCCACCGATGGAAATAGCGACATGGGTTACCTTTTCATGGGTGGAAAAGAAAAACAAATCGCCCGGTTGAGCTTCTTCAGGTGACACCGTTTCCGTTGCCAAATGCTCAGCCTGCAGACCGGCATCTCTTGGTAAGCGGATTCCACACCGGAAAAATATTGCCTGCACCAATCCGGAACAGTCAAAACCCCAGGGACTCCTGCCGCCCCAAATATAGGGAACACCTAAAAAAGATCGTGCAGTGTCTATTAGGTGCTCCCGTGTCGGTGTTAGATCTTTTCGAGCCAGGTGGCCATCAAAATAGCCCTGGGTACCGTCCGGGAGTTCCACAACATTCGGTGAACCAAATTCCAGTACTTTCAATCGGTTCCCGAAAGTGACCCTCCGAAGCTGAATTTCAGTCTTCGGTTGGATGATTGTCCCATCAAAATCCGTTACAAATGCATTGAACGCAAATCGGCGATGGGCAGTCACCACTTGCGATTTGGACACCCAGCCTTCGTAGTCATCCCAACCCTTAACACGATACCATTTTGCATTTTCGTCCAGGATAAGTCCATTTTCACCCAGCAATGACTGAGTGACAACTGAAGCATTGTCATCTGGCTCACTATACCAGTTGGCAACGGCAATATTGGTGATGAAGGTGGATGCGTGTTCCATATTCCGAAATAATAACGTGAAATTTATCCCCTTGGTTTTCACCCTTGCAAGGGATACCCGACGGTATGGAGCCCCGCGGTAAATCCCGTGGTACCTTGTAAATGATCCCGATCGCGGGAGATTAAAAATGATTCAACCACGGCCATAGACCTTGGTTTTCTCTATATCGGGATAAAAAGAACAATTCCGATCGGGAACCGAATTAATATCGGCGCCTGATCGGAATCGTTTGACAGATTGAAGTTTATTTAAAAGAGGATTTGCTGTCCGATTGAAATCGTCAATCCTTTAGCGGAATTAAACAATCCGCCATTCTGTGAAAAACCTAAATTGAATTCATAGTGGGTGAATTGCAATCCAAAACCGGTCCCCCATTGGAAACCTTCATAACCACCCAGAGCCAATCCCAATCGCATTGCGAACCAGGGTGCCGGAGTATACTGCACTGCACTGGAAACACGTGGAGTTACACTTAGAAAATTAGTATTCGAAAAATACTGACGATAATTAGCCATCACATCCAGATTAGGAATAATATCCTGATAACTGGCGGAAACATTCATGTACGCCGGATAATTAGTGGTATAGCCATCGGTGGAATATGTGGTATCTGCCTGAACCATGTCGTCCAGAATATTTTGACGCAAGGAATCATCACTCAAATCGTCAAACTGGGATGAAAGTATTTCTCCATCGATCTTTTCTTTGACCAAATGAGCATTGGAAGAACTCCAATGTACACTTCCAATCAAATTGTTCAAGGAGACTCCCACTGTAAACTTATTGAAAATACGTGCACCGGCTCCTACATCGGCTGCCAGACCGAAACCGCCAAGAGCCACTTTGGATTCCATGTCACCTTTGGCCACGATGCGATCCGGTAAGGACGTAATAGCTCCGGATGTCTTGGTTGTTCGGGCATCGAAAAGTCCAATAAGCGGTTTGACCGCGACACCGGCATAAAATTCGTTCACAAAGGGAACGGCAATGGGCAAGACAACGGGCATTCCATATCCGATACTGATTGGTAAAACGCCTTGTGCCTCAATGTCCAGATCGGACAAACTGATAGGCTGATCAAAACGAACGCCCTGTAAAGCCAGTCGGAACAAGTCTTTGGGAATCTGACCCGAAACCCGGACCTCCGGATCAATCGACAAAGCAAATCTACCGGTAGAAAATCCAAGGACCTGCATTTGAATAAGAGTCGATCCCTTCCAGCCCGTATCGGGAAATCCGTCCAGCAAGGTCTTGACATCGGAAGGACTGAAATATCCTTTAAATAGATTGTCGTTCACCCAGGCGGCATTGATTGTGGAATTGTTCAGAATAATCTGCGGGAAGGGTACCAACGGAAAGAGTCCAAAGGACAAACCGGATTGCTGATATTCTTCCACACCTAAACGTGCCGGATTCCATCCTAAAACTTCCGAACCGCTGGCCAGTTCTGCGTAAGTCCCCGCAGTGGATACGGCTTTAGGATCAAATATTTGTTGTCCAAAAACCAGATTTAATAATCCGAGGAGAATGAGAGTAATAGTCGCTTTTTTCATCTTACTGATCTCCTGCCTGGGTATCGACCAACGCACGCACGCGGCCGTACAATTGAATGTTTAATGAATCGGTGGACAGGAAATGCGAGGGTATCGGAACTCCGTTGTGGTCCGTATTTCCGATCAGGTACACAATGGGCTTGATGTAAGTGGAATCACTAAGCCAGCCAATGCGAACTGAGTCGAGTACGACCGAATCCAATTGCGTTTGACTGGGTAACAAATCAAGCGTCATAAGCGTGTCTGGGATTTCCGGACCGTTAACTGAGAAGTTTAAAGTGTCCGGTGAAACCAGAACTTCTATCTGTGTGCCAAAATCAAAAGGATTATCCACTTTTGCATATAATACCATTTCTTCGAGTTCACTTGGCAGCGACGATTGCATTTCCGTGGCATCACCTTCGATTCTGGAGTCACCACTGAGTATCAATTCCAACGGAATCTCGATCGATAGATTTCCATCCAGATACTGGTCAGTCGCCACCGTCCCCAGTTGCGTTGAATCGCCAACAACAGCGGAGCCGGTTGCCATAATTTTATTAGGACGAATATTAATCAATTCCGCCGCGTTTGGCATGGAGACAACCGGATTTTCAATGATATTCCAATTGTCAATATGCGACACAGCGGTTTCTCCCGCATCATTTTCAGCGGTGAGATTCATGGTAAGATATACCGGCAATCCAATATCCGAATTGAAGTGGAAATCCAGGTTTACTGTGCTGAATTCAATCCCTTGTAAAGCATCCGGAAAAGCAGTAATCGATTGTTCCACCGTGTCAATATTCACATGAACCGGATCAATTTTTCCCGTCACAGATTGGAAAGAAAGATCCGTCATATCCACATTGACCTGGAGAGAATCACCGAATGAGATGGTCATCTCCTGATCGCTGGGGATGGACACTCGGGATACATAATGAACCATCTGCGAATCCAACGGCATGGACAACAGGTATCCTTCCAGCGGTAAGATAATTCCCTGAGGATCGGGTGAGCTGTTCAGATCAAAACTGGTATCCAAACCAACCCCGTCTTTGGAAAATTCATTTATTATGAAATGAACATTCGCCAGAACACCCAAATGATTTTCAACCGTGAGTTCCATCTGTCCGGTTCCCAACTCCGCCTGCTGAACTTTGGTGGCATTGTTTAAATCAATTCCATTGGAATCCACAATGGCATCCTGGGTGAAATAACCGGTGACCTGGCTGAAAGCCAGATCATGCACATTTATATTTAAATTCAACGAATCGAGCAGGTTATAAATTCCCACCTCACCATAATTGGTATGAACAGTCGCCGAATAATGCAGGGTTTGGTCGTCCAATGGCAACCGCAGAGAATGACCGGATAAATCGACAGAAAAATCATTCTCGCCGGGTTGAAGAACCAAATCCGGGCCGAGGCGAAGCGTATCACCAGAAGGTGTAAAAATTTCTTTCAATACAATATTAAGTATTGGCGCACCGGATTGAGATTCGGTTAAAGGATTTTGAATAACAATGTCCAAAGCGCCCTGGGATAATTGGGCTTCCAGAATTTCCGAGTCCGATGACAGATCCAGACTCCCGGAATAGTTTTGATGCTGCGGTGCAATCATTCCGGTAACTGCGGAAAAGGAAATCTTTGATCCGGGGCTATCACCAAAGAGATCAAGATTTAGGACGACACTGTCGGTTTCGGAGATTTGCACTAAATTAGGATCGGTGTCTTCTGTATGAATCTCATAGGAATATTCGATTTTTTGCGAATCCAATTGCATTACCATATGGTACTGATCTAACGAATAGTCTTCCTGAACCGGCTGACCGGCGGACAGATTTAAACTTGTCACCTGGAAAGGCGTCCCATTCCCGTCTACTAAACTTGGAATGGTTAAATCGAGGACAGCATTAATCGCCATTTGATTGTTTACACTCAACCGCATAGTTCCGGTCCGTATCTGCGCATCTTCAACTTTCGTTGAATCCTCCGCCATTTCGATAGCGCCGGTGTCCTGAATGACCTGCTCCGGAACTTTGGCAACCGCTGAGGTAACCTGTAATCCGCTGGCGGCAATGCGCGTATAAAATGCTGACTCTTTCACAGATTGATCCACGGTAATGTCATTGCCTTCGGTACCGGCCGAAGAACCGGTCACTTTAATAAGGATATTCCCGGGGAGTGTTAATCCGGTTAAATCCATGATGCCCTGACTGGAATCATCCGGGGCGATTAAAGAATTAAATTGAACGGAAGCTCCGGAAATAATATTGGTGTCCGGTCCCGATATTTCCAAAAATTGAACAGTTATCGGCGTGCCCAAAGTGATCGGCATATTGTTCACAATGGTCAGGGATAGTTCGCCACCTGTAAATGTGGCCTGATCGAAATCATTGAATGAAAATGGTTTGACCTGCGGAGTTAAATCAAAGGAAGGAATGCTGGTGGTAGTACTGTCCGGTACTGAATTGATGCCGGGATAGATTTCATTTAGCTGAAATGGATCTGTGGACTCGGTTGGGATATCATTCAACTCAATGAGCCCCACCTCGGAGTGAATGGACTGTGTCAGTGGATCTACTCCTACTTCACTGAAAGCCTGCGATTCCACGATTTGATTGTCTGCAATCGTTACATCATCGACAGATTGTGAAAAAGACTTGTGGATATCATCGATGGCTAATTGGTCCCCCACTTCAACACGATCGATGGCTACATTTTCGTGAAAAGCGAAAATGGAATCGGTACCGGAACCTGTGGGCTCGGTGGTAATTGATGAATCCTGTAGAAAATCCTTGAATCCAACGGATCCATCATAGAGGGGCATTTCAAGCGTCACATTCCATGACGGAGGTGTCGGTTTTTTTGAAAAATCCAGCGAACAGCTTGCCAGGATGATCAATGAAATGGTGATGCTTAACCCTTGACGCAGGTGCATACAATTATCCTTGTATTAGGTTGGGGAGTACGAAAAAACGGGGATCGAAAGTAATGGCGTCGTTACGGATTCTCTGTGAGAGATGTCACAATAAAACGCCTTTTGTAGATACCAATCTATTTAACAATCAGGATGGGTGCATTACATTTATCTAAAACTTTCATCGGCTTGGAACCGGTGAAAAATGTCTTAATGGGGTGCTGATGGGATACACCCATAACAATGATATGATTTTCACATCCAAACCCGGAAATGATTTTTACCGGATCTCCGACCTTGAAGTGAGCGGTATTAACAATATTCGCCCGGTTCAGGAACCGCGTGGTTCTTCGGGCTGCGCCCCGATAACCGGGACCGAAGTAGTCTTTCTTCGAAACGGTCAACGTGTCCACTTCCATTCCGTATGCTTTGGCAACCCGGATCCCAAAATTCACAGCTTTTGCCGTTCCCATTGAATCGTCAACCGGAAGCAATAGTCTGTATTTTTTATCCGGTTGGTACTGGTTGACTACAAAGATCGAGCTGTCCAGGTATTGAACCAGATCGTGGCCCATTCGTCTTTTTTGGGACCCGCCAATAATAGTGACATCGACTTCTCCCTGGTTGACTTCATCGCGAAGTTCGCGAATGATCTCTCCCTGGCGCAAAATGAGTTCGACCTGATCACAGTAGGTCCCGGGCAAAAGGAGTTCCAACCGACCGGAACCGGCGGCCACCAAACGATTTTTGTCGAAGCTTTTTCCCACAGCTGTGGTTTCAATGTATTTGTTTTCCGCCAGGAAATTGTAAGCCCATTCCAGAACTTCGACGCCGGGGTGATCAATATCCCATTTGCGCAGGCTTTCATTGGTCAAACCGACTTCACGATTGGCAAAGGAAGTGATCGGTTCACCGACATACAGAATGGTCACCTCCGCCCGAAATGCTTTAGCAATCTGCATTCCGATCCGGAGCGTTGGCCCGGAGTATTCTTTGCTTCCGACTGCAATTAAAAATTTCATTCGTCTGCCTCCCGTGGTTGAAACTTGATCATAACCACATCCAATAAAGGTGAGCATAAAGAAAAATTAATCCCATGGAAACCAATCCCATCTTCCATCCTACTTTCAAGAAATCTTTAGCCTGCAGGCGACCACTGGCATATACAATGGCGCAGGCCGGAGCTGCGACCGCGTTGAAATAAGCGAAGGAACTGGAAATGGCATTCAGCAATCCGGCATGAATCGGATCACCGGGAAAATTCAACATCACCGGTCCCAGAACCGCTACTGTGGAAGTCCCACTGACCATGTTAGCTAACAGTGTGGACAATCCGATATTCACAAGATCAAGATAAGCATGGGGTGAGCTTGAAGTTCCCGATATAGGGTGCAACACCAGGCCGGAAATCCAATCGGCGGCTCCGGTAAGCTTGATTTGCATTCCCAGTGATATAGTGGCTCCGAACAAAATGATCACACCCCAATTCACGTGGCGATTGATATCATCCCATTTCACCAGACCGGTTAAAAGATAAATCACGACACCCGTCAGGGAGATAATTCCCAGCCCGACATCAGAGGAAAAGAAAATCCAGCTCAATACAATACAACAGAAGATGACCGCAGCCAGAATTTCCTTTCCGGTGATTACGCCGGCACGAGCGACCTGGATCTTCAATTTGCGAACGCCACTGTCCATGATCATGGTTTCCGGCACAAAACTGCGCCAGAGTATCCATGTCAGGATGGGTAATTGTATTATGATTAAGGGAAACGCATATAAAATCCATTGAAGGTACGAGAGCGGATGCACGCCAATATCCTGCCAGTAGATAATCATCACTGCATTGCGGACGCCACCGGACGGAGTTCCCACGGAACCGATAATGCTTCCGTACGCAATTGAAAACAGGAAGAGTGCAGCCAATTTTCGGGTCTGTGTCTTATCCTCATTCGTATAGCGAATTAAGGTCAGGGCAATGGGAAGCAGGATAGCCACCACGGTCAATTGTCCGATAAAAGCCCCCCCCAAAGCGGAGATGGCTGTAAATCCAAAAGCAATCCGTCTCGTGGAATTTCCGGTCAATTTGATGATGCCCAATGCAATCCGGGCATCCCAACCCTGTTTCACGATGGTGACAGCCAACATCAAAGACCCCATGATGAAAAACACCGCATCATTCATGAATGCTTTCGCCACGGAGTTGGCATCCCCAATCCCGAAATACACCTGGGAAATGATCATAATAAATGCGATTCCCGGTAAAGGCATCGGTTCCGTTATGATGAGGATCAGAGACATGATAAAAATGACCAGGGTACGATATCCGGCAACTGGCAATCCTGGCGGGGTGGGCAATAATAAAAGCAGTACAGCCACGCCAATGGCGATGAAAACCCACCGCGTACGAGTGAGCCAATAGATTAAATCTGAGGAGAATCGATTGGAGAAATATTTCATCCGCTAGTCACTCGTAATATTCTCAAGATTAATTACGATTGGACCCATCCTCTTTGAAACTCTGTAATGATTCTTATCATATAGCTCCTGAAATCAAATCACAAACAATACAAATCGCATAACCTCAAAATAGTCGTCGGTTTCAAATCGAACGGTCAGTGCATCTTCGGCTTTCACTCGAGGATAAAAAGAAGCTTTGTAGGCCAAGGTTACATTGGTAAACCGGATAGAAACAGAGAAGTGTTCCACTGTGGGAAATTGACAAGCGGATAAGTCGCCTTTTAAAGCGTGTTTCACACCCTCACGTATCCGGCTCACCGCTAAATCCGGTTGAATACTCACAACCGAATTGCCGACACCTTGTTTGACCGCCACCGTTTCAATGGCCGGTAAAAATACTTTGGCGCTATCGCATAATGCCTGGTCACCCGCCAAAAATACAGATGGGACATTGTGCAATTTGGCGGCATATCCGTGAAGAATAAACTCACTGGCAAGATTATCGTTGATCCGGAATTCCGCCACCCGCGATGACGCCATGGTATGGGCCAGGGGATTCCCACCGGTAGCAGCTCCGGAATGATAGCCAATATAAAGTAAGGCATCGAAGGTATCGTCCAATTCCTGGATCATAGCATAAGGATGGCCGCTCCAGCCCCGGATCAAACGAGCTTCCGAAGGCAGGTGTGATGCCAGAATATTCCGACCGGTGGCGTGGGCATCCTTAATCACAATTTCGTCAGCACCGGCAGCCAGCGCCCCTTCGCAAGCTGCATTAACTTCCGCAGTCATCTGGTCCCTGAATTCAGAATAATCGGGTTTGGTATGTGTAGCTTCATCCCAATGCGTTATGCCGGTAACACCTTCAATGTCAGCACTGATATACACTTTCATTTTGACATCCTTCTTACGTTTGGAATACCAGAGAAATTACGGTAAAAAAGACCGCCGGGCAGGATCAATCACGGGAGAAATGTATTTCGACGCTTGCCGGCAAGTGCGTACACTTTTTAATGGATTTAACGCATTTAATTGAAACATATGGTTATTGGGCGCTGCTGATTGGCATTCTTCTGGAGGGGGAAACAATTCTGGTCGTGGCAGCCTTTCTGGCAAAACGCGGATACCTCGATCTTCATTGGGTCATCTTCATATCCTTTGCAGCTACCTATTTTACCGACCAGCTTTTATTTCATATTGGCCGTCATCGCGGCATTCCGATCCTCACAAAGCGACCGGGCTGGGATCAACGAGTAAATTCACTCAGGCGCTGGTTGAATCGGAATCAAAACCTGGTCATCGTGGGATTTCGTTTTGTGTACGGTTTCCGAACCGTGACACCCTATATGCTGGGCGTATTTAAGTTACCTGTAAAAAAATACCTTATTTTAAACGGGATTGGCGGATTGGTTTGGGCCACCGTAGTGGCATATTTGGGCTACGGTTTTGGAATGGTGATTGAAGAAGTCCTGGACAATGTAAAACAGGCTGAAAGTATAATTCTGGCATTGATGATTGTGGCTTCGATTGGACTGGCAATCTGGCATCAGATTCGCCGGATTAAGGCGAAATCAATTGAATCGTCAGCAACCGAAGACTAAAACTACCGAAGTATCCAATCCAGGGACAGTTGTGTTGTCGTCCCAAACACCCCAAACGGAACAACGGCATAGTTGATTGCCCACTTTCCGGAACCACCAACCGACCACAATAAGCCCCCGCCGATCGTCCAGTTCTCTTCATCATAGTTGAATCGATATCCACTGCGTAGAAAGAGCCAATCATGCCAGGCCAACTCGAATCCGGCATTGATATGTTCCGGACCATCATTAGGATGAACGGCGTCAATGGCGGTAGTCAACCGTGTTGATTGTGAAGGAAAGACTGCGTGTCCGGTCCCGACCAAATCCATGGCAATACCAATGCGAATTTGAAGCGGTAACGGCCAGGATTCGGTTTTCAGATCCGCGTTGCTTGTGTAATTCCCATCAATAGCCGGGTCAATATCCGCTTTCGTCAAAAGGTCACGCCCGCTGTAATGAACCTCTCCGCCGAAATTGGAGAGCGACATCCCAATTTTGAGATCGTGAAAATCGGTCCGCATGATGGAACCCAAATCCAAGGCCAATCCAGTGGCTGTTTCATTGTATGCGGACAGATAAATCGTTTTGGCCGTCAATCCATAATCCAGGCGATCGCTGATATGGCGTGCCAGACTCAAACCGATCGCCAGATCAAGAACACCATACGTCAGTCCGTTTCCATCCGGTTCCCGAACCGTGGTGACCGGTTTTTCATTCATGCTCAGAGCCGAAAGTGAGAAAGCAATGGATTGATCTTTCCCCATGGGTGTTATAATTGAAAGATAATCTTTGCGAATATCCAAAGCCCAATCCAGGTGATTAAACGAGGTGGTCAGTTTATTTGCATATAAAATGCCCGCCGGATTCCAGTATGGCGCTGATCCATCATCCGCCAGAGCGACAAATCCACTGCCCATGGCGACAGCACGGGAACCCACACCTAGTTTCAAAAATTGTCCGGTAGTGGATGCCACTTTATTCACCTGACCCCAGACAAGCGCTAAACCGGTAGCAATGATGAGAATCTTCCGCATCATTTGATCACCAGAAACCGGCCGGTGGTTTCCCACCCGCCATCGGCTTTCACATGATATAGATAGACTCCCGGCGCTACGAACTGATCGCCGGACGTCCTCATATCCCAGAATTCATAGCCGGTCATATCATTGTGTTCCACAGTGGCAACACGTTCACCGGCTAAAGTGTAAATCCGAATCGTGCATTGCTGCGGTAAATGATTGAACTGGAGTTTTTTGCCGAACTCACCGGTCTCCCAGGTATTGGTCACCACATAGGGATCAGGAACGACCTGAACGTCCTTTAATGGATTTTCGGTGGAAACATCAGGTCCGGAAGGCAGTGTTGTTCCAAAACGATAAACCATTCCCGGTTGAAATGGTTTAAACGTGCGGATTGTGAATTGGTCCTTGTCGGAAGGCGCTTTAGCATCAATAAACAGGGAATCACCACTGTAAGTTATCGACGTATCCGGCTTATTGTTCGTAAACAGATACATATAATTATAGGTTGTATCACTTGTTGTGGTGTCAATTTTGTCGTGTTCCAGAATCAGGATGTCCACGTGCTTCTCGTACCAACCCGGTGATGCGGCATTGTAACCCAACCCGCCCGGTTCAAGGTCCCAACCCAGGGGACTATAAAAGTCTTTCCGATAACTTTCCGGAGCGGGGATAGCAAACTCTCCTAACCAGCATTCACCGGTCACATCAACAGTATTTTCGGGGTCGGTTATAATTTCGATTTTGATCGGAACCCATTGTTTTTGAGGCTGGACTGCTCCCGAAAACATATCAATCCAAGTCAGGGAATCTCCTTCGGTATAATCAACGGTAATTCGCCAGTCATCACTTGTTTCCACGTCTTCCTGAATAAGTTGGTCTCCGGCTGAAGGATCAATGCTTTGGTAGCGCCAGTCGAACGTGCAAGTATCACCGGCAACTTTCGTCCAGCCCAGTGAACGAACGCCGCCTTCCACATTTTCCACAATCAGGCGGAAACCGTCCACCACCGGCAGATTATCTCCGGTTTCATCTGTTAAGGGATGATGAAGCAGGAGCGTATCCATTTTGGTTGTATCAACCAAAGTAAACCCGGTCCCAAAAGTTGTGTCACCGTTTAAAACGGAAACAATGACGCTATCTTCGATGGTCAATCGATAACCATCCCCGGTAATTGCATTCGGATCAACCATTTCCACCCGAACGCTGCCATCTGTAACACCTCCGGAAACAGTAATGTCTCCATTCGGCACGGATGGCGATTGCAAATTAACTGCCGGCAATCCCGGTACCACAGACACGGTATGTTGTTCAAGGTCGCTGCTGCCCAATGGATACATGTATGATTGCTCAAGGCTGTCGGGAACTTGATTTCCCTGATCATACGATGTAACGCAGTACCAGTACTCCACCCCATTCACAAGATTGGAATCTGTGAATGTATGTGTCAGACCAATATCACTTCCCAGATACTGTGGGAAAGCCGGATCAGTACCGGTGATGCCATCCACTTTATCGAAGATCGCAATCGGTTTGTATCCTGCGGGATATCCCTGAGCATCGGTGATCACATCACCCCATGTCAGACCCAGATCCGTACTTCGAAAAATTTTATAACCTTCGAAATCCTGCCTTCTCGTTAACACATCAACTGAGTTTTCCGATGGCTCTGAACTCCAAAATAACGTGGCTTTGCTGTCACCGCCAACAACGCCGACATTGGGAGGGCCTGGCGGACCGGAACCCTGGAAACGATAAGTATACATCTTATTGGCAATATCGGTATTTGCCATCAAATCTGTGAAATCGGGTTCATATGGCGCCGATCCTGTATTCCCGGCAATAAGGCCGATACTAACTGTCGTCATAGAATCTGCTATCAGGTTGAACGGCCCGCAGGAAACAACGTAATTGATACGGTCGCCTGGTATATCTACACCGCTTTCCTCGTCAGGTGTTGGCGGATAATAAGAATTCAAAGAATCCGTGTCAGTATTGTCCAAATGCACATTTGAACCGTGAAAGAAATAGCCCGAATCAGGCAGCGACGAGGATGCGTGATCGCTGGTCATTAATGCCCACAGTCCTTCATCCGTAGTGGGTGTCGCCAAATGTGCGAAATGATGGAAATCTGTTATACCGATATTCCCCGGAGTATCAAATACCCGTAATCCCATTGCAGCCAAGGGTGCATCGGAGTTTGCCCAGGTTCGATTGGGTTCATTGTTCAGATCATACGTGATGACCATGTCTTTTTTTCCGTCACCATCCGTATCGACAAAATTAACGTAGTCGTGATTATCATAATCCGGGCGGATTTTTACCAAAAATCCCACATAAATACTATCCAGATCATGACCGCTGTTATTGTGGAGTTTCAAATCCCAAATGGTAAAATCCTCAGCATAAGGACGGCCATAACTGTAGGCAGTTTGTTCCACGGAAAGGCCAACGCGTCCCATAGAATTATAGTCATCATTATAGGTACAGTAAATATCTCTATCGGAAGTGAACTCACCTTCACTTTCAACCCGGACAGCCGGATAGCCTGGGTTGTTTACATCGATACGATAATACCCGGGCCAGGTGTAATCTCCGGATTCCAACCAACCGCTATCGGTCCAGTATCCTTTAGGCCAGGTCTGACGGAAATCACTGGATGCCTGAAACGGTGTTTGGTCGGATATCGCTTTAATTTCTCCGGAATAATCGTGTCCGGCCGCATCATCCGGCGGCAGCCAATCGGTCACGCGGGTTAAAGCTTGTGAGGTGGTTTCAATCACATTGTGTTCGTTAATCCCAACCATAAATCCGAGTCCGAACAGGTATTGATGATCGTCCGGCGCTGTTCGCGGCCAGTGCCCGGAATTGGTGAACCAGACATGGAAATTCGCCAAATCCCCAAAATTGCTGGTATTGACCTGAAGCTGACCTTTATCCATCACACCTACAGCTTTTTCGGTAAATCCTGTGGTTTTTGCCAAAAGAGGTCGGTCTTCGGTATGGCATTGATTACACCGGATCGGGTCAGCATTAAGCCACACTGTGAATATCATTCCTAATATGAGTAGTCTGGAATACTTCATCTTACCAATCCCATGTAAATCCTGCGTGAATGGATCGACCGGGTCCCGCATTGGATGGATTATGATTGGCATCTTCAGAAGTCCCAACACCGGAAAATCCGGGATCGAATGGTTTCCCGGTGCGGGAGTAGACATATAAAATATTTCGATAATCCGTCAGATTTTCCACTTCCAGGAATACAGACATATTTTGTCCCAGAATGGTAAATCCTTTTTTCAACCTGGCATCAACACTAAAAGTCCATGGCATACGTCCGGAGTTCACATCAATTCGGACGGTTGGGTCAACATACGGCGTGTAAGGAAGGCCGCTTCCGGCATTTACAATTAAGGTCGCATATAATTTACTGAATGGACGGAATGATCCAACGCCAAGTCCCCAATTTCTATCGGAGTGAAAGTAAATATCGGCAGCAAAATCATGGCGCTGATCGAAGTCCAGATAGTATTCCTGGTGTGGAATCTCTTCCTGGCTGTAGGCAGAAAAATAACCGCCCAGTGGATTGGCATTTGTCCCCTTTGCGATTGAATACGTGTAGTTGAATGATCCGCCAAATTCCCGGGTAAACCGTTTGGACAAGGAAATATCCAATCCTTTAACACCGGCATAATCCGTATTGGTGTATACAATATATGAATTCGAACCAAGCCGGACCTGGAGGGTGCTGAGTAATCCGCGAATATCCTTATACCAAACGGTTAGATTGAGGGTTATATCGTGCGGCAATGCCTGGCTCAACCCCGTCTCATAGGCAATGGTTTTCTGGGCCTTCACTTTTGGATTGCCCACCAGCGGCATCGCCGAACCCAAATCTTTCCGGGCATTGTAAACGAATGCTTCGAATGGAGGCATTTGAAAAAAATGTCCATAGCTAAAATGGAATACCGTGTTCACCGTTACCGGATAGGAAATCCCGACCCGGGGTGACCACTGGGTTTGAGGTTTTACGGATTCCATTGGGGCCGGAACCCATTTCCCCGCTGTGGAATCCCATACAACAAAATGAGCTATATTCGGCCACATTGTCGCATTCGGATCAATGTGATCAAAGCGTAATCCGAGATTCAACACCATATAGTTCAGTTCAATTTTATCTTGAAAATAGGCGAAGGATTCGGTCGGTGTAAAGGTTGTATCATCCTTGAAATTTGTTCCCCCGGTCCAGGGCTCCTCTTCGTGATAAATATTCAATTGATGAGTGGATGAGCCTGCTCCTGCTTTTAACAGATGGCGGGTATTCGCTTGCCAGGTTCCGTCCATTCTGCCGGATTTAGTCCGTGTAAAATCATCCGTATAAACACCATCATCGCCAACGATTGAATCGCCACTCGCACCATAGAAATAGGCTGTAGCGTCCGTAAGCGGCCTGACATACTGATCCGGTGTTTTTATACCAACACCCTTGTAAGTGTGAATTCCCTGAATTGAGTATGAAGCCGTATAATAAAACGAAGGAGAAAGTGAATGTGTCAGTGTCAGCGCTTTGCGATCGGATGCCCGGTAATTGTGAGAACGGTGATCGGGATAATATTTCCAGGGATGGGAATAGGTTTCGTTAACACGGTTTGCTATATGCCAAAACGCAGACAGTTTAATGGCAGAAGTGAGATTTCGATTCAGTTTCATTTGCAAATCTTGTTCGACCTCTGCGCCGAAGGGAAGCGGGGACTGTACGGACCGGTACATCCCGGCGACATAATAATAAAGTTTTGATAAGGGAATCTTTCCACCTGAGGTAATATTAACGGTCCCTGATACCGGCAAATCCAACATAGGCAGAGGGTGCTGAGAACTCATCTTGTTTCGGTGGTCATTGGCATAGGAAATCAAATCAGGTCTCAAATCGATCCATCTGAAAGCAGAATCCTGAACACCTTTAAAAGCGCCGATCTTGTGATATACGAAAGGATTTGTTTGGTCAGAATTGAATTCAATGCGTCCTTCAGGGTCGTCACTCCCGGCACGGGTTACAATATTAACCACGCTGGACATGGCCTGACCGTATTCCGCGTTAAATGAACCACTCAAAACCGTCATTT
>CAZJWP010000007.1:0-2788 GCA_964549745.1 uncultured bacterium
TGCAATTGGTTCTGAAAAATCCCTTTGTTGCCGGAAAAGCTCTTTTCTCCCCTGTCCAGGGGAGAACACAAGAGGGGTCCAGATATAGAAACGAATCATGTGGTTGTAAGCAACCCAATAACTTGATATCCCAACAAGTTGTCGTTAATCAATTTTTTTTAGCGTTGGGAACAAAATCACATCTTTGATGGATCGAGTCTCTGTAAACAACATGACCAGCCGATCCACACCAATACCAACACCGCCGGTGGGCGGCATCCCCGATTCCACGGCCTCCAGAAAATTTTCGTCTACGGGATGCGCTTCTTCATCGCCGGCCCGGCGAAGTTCGTGCTGCGATTCAAACCGTTCTCGTTGATCAATAGGGTCATTCAATTCGGTGAAAGCATTGGCAAATTCGGCACCTCCGATGAAGAGTTCAAAACGTTCCACCAAATCCGGATTCCCGGAGCGATGATTTTTGGCCAGCGGCGAAATCGCTTTCGGGTAATCCATAATAAAGGTGGGTTGCACCAAATGCGGCTCCACAAGGTTTTTCATGAGCTCATCCAGAACCTGACCGTAAGTTTTGAGCCCTTTGGTGTCGATCCCTTTATCCTCGGCCAGTTTATGGAGTTCACCTTCATCGCAAGCGGAAACATCGGTTCCGATCGCATCGGAGAGCGCTTTCAAAATGGGCAGTCTCTTGAAGGGTTTGGACAGGTCAATCTCCATCCCGCCCCAATCCAGCGTGGTTTTGTTGAGCTCTTTTGCAATGGACTGCATCAGATTCTGAACAAAATCCATCATGAATTCATAATCCACATAAGCCTGGTAAAATTCAAGGGACGTGAATTCCGGATTGTGATTCCGGTCCATTCCCTCGTTCCTGAAATTTTTAGCAATTTCGTACACTTTTTCAAACCCGCCGATGATGAGCCGTTTCAGGTACAATTCATCGGCAATCCGCAGATATAAGTCTTGATCCAATGTATTGTGATGCGTGGTAAACGGCCGTGCATTGGCCCCACCATACAGCGGTTGAAGAATCGGTGTTTCCACTTCCAGAAATCCGTGATCATCCAGATAGCGCCGCAAGTAAGAAATAATCCGGGACCGGGCCTCAAAGATTTTCCGTGTGTCCGGATTGACAATTAAATCCAGGTGACGGTTCCGGTAGCGCAATTCCTTATCTTCGAAGGCATCGAACACTTCCCCTTCTTTTTCCTTCACTACGGGCAGCGGACGAATACTTTTGGACAAAACGGTCAATTCAGTGGCGTGGACGGATGTTTCACCGGTCTTGGTTTTAAAAACGTACCCTTTTACACCTACAAAATCGCCCAGGTCCAACAGCTTAAACTGAGCATATTGATCTTCACCCACATCATCCCGGCGAATGTAAAACTGAATACGCCCTTTCTGATCCTGGATATGACAAAATGAGGCTTTTCCCATTTTCCGGAGCGACATGATCCGTCCGGCAATACTCACGGTCTGGTTTTCAAGTTTTTCGTAGTTTTCGAGGATATCTTGAGAATGGTGATCCGTTTCAAACGTTCTTGGATATGGATCCACACCCATTTCGCGAAGTTTATCGAGCTTCTCTTTCCGGAAATTGATAATCTGTTTCAAACTGGTTTGCTGAGGTTCTGTCATGTCACACTTTACTGGGTATCTGGTTCATTAAATAAGCCCGGATGAAGGCATCAATATCGCCATTCATCACGGCCTGTACATTTCCTGTTTCTTCTTTGGTTCGGTGGTCTTTCACCATGTTGTATGGATGGAATACGTAGGAGCGGATCTGGTTTCCCCAACCAATGTCTGTCTTCTGATTCTCCAATTCTTTCGCAGCTTCTTTTTCTTTTTCCAATTCGTGTTGATACAATCGTGCTTTCAACACTTTCATCGCCTGCGACTTATTCTTGTGCTGGGACCGTTCATTCTGACACTGGACCACAATACCCGTGGGAATGTGGGTAATCCGGATTGCGGAGTCGGTCTTGTTCACATGCTGACCACCGGCGCCGTGGGCGCGATAGGTGTCGATCCGCAAGTCATTGGGATCGATATTGATTTTGATGTCATCATCCACTGACGGGTAGACAAATACCGACACAAATGACGTATGCCGCCGGCTATTGGCGTCGAAGGGCGATATCCGCACCAGACGATGGATGCCGATCTCCGCTTTCAAAAGTCCGTAGGCATAATCGCCGTTCACTTCGATGGTCACATCTTTAATCCCTGCTTCGTCTCCGGGTTGGTAATCCAGAAGGGTGTATTTAAACCCTTGTTTCTCAATCCACCGCGTATACATACGGAACAGCATTTCCGCCCAATCCTGACTTTCGGTGCCGCCGGCGCCAGGATGGAGCGTTACGATAGCATCGTTGGGATCCAGTTCGTCACCCAACATCAATTGCAGTTCAACTTCCCCGATAATTTTTTCGAATTCATCCAGTTCACCGGAGATTTCCGACAAATCCATCTCACCCGCATCCGCAAATTCGAACATCACATCCAGATCGCCTTTGCGACGCTCCAGATCTTCCCAGAGTGCCAACTCTTTTTCAATGCGGGATATATGTTTAAGGATGGAGGACGCTTTGTCGGAATTATTCCAGAATTCCGGCACAGCGGATTTTGTTTTTAATCCGCTAAGCTGTGTTTGCTTGGACTCCAGGTCAAAGATACCCCCGGAGTTGTTGGTATTTTGTGGCGTTGGTTTCGAAACGCTCTTTTAATTCAAATAAATCCATGCGCTAAAATTAATAACGATTCCCGGTACGCAAGGGGAGTTTCT
>CAZJWP010000007.1:2888-50534 GCA_964549745.1 uncultured bacterium
TCGGTTCGCGCGAATTTCGATAGAAATACATACTCTTTCGGTCTAAGCGGTCCGTGCAATTTTTCCATCACTGCTTCAATCATTTGTATTCGTTCAGGTACGGCTTCTCCTTCCACCCAAAGAACTACTTTTTGACCGAGCTTTTCATCATGAACCGGATGCACAAAATAGTTTATCCCGGAAAGCGCTTCTGAAAATTGGGCTTCCACTTCCTCCGGAAAAATTTTAATCCCGCCGGAGTTAATTACCCTGTCCAATCGTCCCAACCACCGGAATTGGTTGTTCCCCGTCATTTCAACACGGTCCCGGGTTCGAATAGGTTCTTTTCCCAGATAATCTATCTGAACCAACAATTCCTGGTCTTTCCCGTTTGACAGATTTACTTCGGGTAGCGCTGTGAATTCCTCCGCCGAAAGATGACTCAGTCGTCGCACCGCCACGTGTGTCAATGTTTCGGTCATGCCGTAGGTTTCGTAAACCGGGAAATCCAATCCGTTGAAATATGTTTTTAGCTGCTTAGATACGGGTGCCCCACCGACCAGTAAGGTTCCCGTCGACTTCATCACTTTTTCCATTGCTGAACGGGATTCCGGAGCAGCGAATTGCTGCGGTGTAGCGGCCGCAAAATCAATCTTTGGCGATACGTTTTTCCAGGGATTTTCCGATGGTTCGACAGCAACCAAATTCAATTTCCCAACGATGGCGCGAATCACCATCATTTTTCCTGCGATATAGCGCGTGGGCAAAACCAGTACAGCGGAAGTGCCTTCCGGAATTTTGAAAAAATCCAGGGTACGCCGCGCCGATTCCCGAACCTGTGCTTTGGTAAACGGAATGGTTTTTGGTTTCCCGGTAGAACCGGATGTTTTAAACGTTATCGTATTGCTATCATTCCACCACTGCTCCAGGAAACGTGCCAGTTCATTCTGCCAGGACGAATCAGATTCCAACAATAAGGGAACATCTTTCAGTGTAACGATCTGACCGTTCAATTTGAGGAACTCAGCCACGATTCATTTCCCACACACAGATTGAAGCTGTGTCATCTCCCAGTTTTGGGAATTGTCCATCCAAAGTGCGCCCTTTTCAATTTTCAATGGACTTGTGAAATTGTTCGTATACAGCGATCCGGTCCCCAGACCTTGGGGTCTTTTGATCGGCAATGTTGCGGTCCATTGTGCAATGGCATTTAATCCCACATTCGATTCCAGCGCCGAGGTAACCCACCAACCGATACTTCGCTCCTCCGCCAATTTGATCCAGGATTCACATGCGGAAAATCCGCCCAACAAAGTGGGTTTCAAAATGATGAATTTCGGTTTGATCGTTTCCAGCAACCGGATTCGATCGGATAGATCTGTAATTCCAATTAGAGATTCGTCCAAAGCAATCGGAATCGGACTTTTGGCACAAACTTCCGTCAATCCTTCCCAATCTCCGGCTGGCAGCGGTTGTTCGATGGAATGAATGTTGAGTTCAGCCAAATGGTCCAAAACCGGAAAAACATTTTCGATGGAAAAGGCCCCATTGGCATCCACACGGAGTTCCAAACTTTTGTCGGCATAATCTTCGCGAATTCGCTTTAGCAATGCCAATTCTTCATCTACATCAATCGCGCCAATCTTCATTTTAAGGCAGGTAAAACCGGCGGCGATTTTTTCCCGGAATTGCTTTTCCATCGTCAGTATATCACTCATCCAGATCAGACCGTTGATCGGAATACCCCGTTTCCCTTCGGTAAAGTCATTTGGATAAAGGGTCATATCATCTTTTTGCGAAAGATCCCTTTGTGCAGTTTCCAGTCCAAAACGTAATGCCGGTAAGAAATCAGGGATTGCAGGGATTCCCTCAAATTCGGAGTGATGATTTAACCAGTCTTCGATCCGGCCCGGATCATCGGGACTGAGTCCCGGAAGCGGCGCTGTTTCTCCCCAACCGGTTCGGCCGGTGCCGATATTAGTTAACCGTAATATGTAAATGTAGTGATCGGTAAGAAAACCGCGGGAGGTTCCCGCCGGCGCTTTAAACTTGAGCCGGTGTTTACCCCAGTTCAGCCGGACGGCCATAAATCATCCGGTCCAGATAAATAAGTAAATCGAAAGAATCAGGCTTCCCAGGGACAGGCGCTTCAAATAGGGATCCATTTCATGTGATTCTTTGCTAAACAGGGTTCCCTGCTGAACGGCGATGAACAGAACCAGAATCCCCAGAATCATCAGCCAGGGAAAATCTCCCGGTCGTTCCAATTCCAACGCATAAATCAGAAATCCGCCCAAACCACCGATCAGCAGGAAGGCGTGATAGATTTTAGCGCCCAGCAATCCAACCCGTACCGGAATGGTCCGCTTCCCTGACGCTTCATCGTTTTCCCGGTCCCGCATGTTGTTCACATTGAGTACGCCAACGCTTAAAAATCCAAAGGCCACCGAAACCAGTGCGTCCCAATCCGTAAGTGTTCCGGTCATGAGAAATTTGGTTCCCAAAACACCAATCGGTCCAAAAAAGGCAAATACAAAACCATCACCGAATCCGGCATAACCATACGGCTTTTCTCCCAGAGTGTAGGCCATTGCCGCACCAATGGCGATCAATCCCAGCACTGCGAATACAAGCCCGGAATGACCAAAAATTGATCCGCTGCCCAAAATGATGAGCGGAACACCAAAACCTGCGCAAAGCAGGACAAAAATCCGGATTGCCAGCTTCATCTGTCCGGGGCTGATCGCTCCCGATTGTAAGGTTCGTGCAGGTCCGACCCGATTGTTCGAATCGGTACCTTTTTTAAAATCGCCGTAATCATTGGCAAAGTTGGCCAGAATTTGAAGCGTCGTTGTGGTGAGCAAGGCCAAAACAAATATGTCTAAGTGAAATCCATCTGCTCTCCGGGCCAGGGCGCCGCCGGCTATAATAGTCGCCAGCGATAACGGGAGTGTCCGCAACCGCGCTGCCTCAACCCAGTTTTTCAGAACAGAAGTATCCATCAGGGGAAATGGGGAAACTTATCGAAATCGGGATCGCGTTTCTCGATAAACGCGTTTTTTCCTTCTTTCGCTTCTTCAGATTGGTAATACAAAAGTGTCGCATTTCCGGCCAATTCCTGGAGGCCGGCCTGCCCGTCCAGTTCAGCGTTGAAGGCCGATTTCAACAGCCGGACCGCCGTATGCGATTTAGACATGATTTTCCGGCACCATTCCACGGTTACCTCTTCAAGCTTCTCCAGTGGAACAACCTTGTTCACCAGGCCCATGTCCAGCGCTTCCTGTGCATTGTACTGATCGCACAGAAACCAGATTTCCCGTGCTTTTTTCTGTCCCACAATCCGGGCCAGGTAACTGGCGCCGAACCCGCCGTCGAACGAGCCCACCTTCGGGCCGGTTTGCCCGAAACGAGCATTATCGGCGGCAATCGTGAGATCGCAAACCACATGCAAGACGTGACCGCCGCCGATGGCCCAACCGGCCACCATGGCGATCACCACTTTGGGAAGCGACCGGATGCGCTTCTGCAAATCCAACACATTCAGCCGGGGAACTTTATCCTTGCCTACATAACCACCGTCACCTCGAACACGCTGGTCGCCGCCACTGCAAAACGCCTTTCCGCCTTCACCGGTGAGGATCACGACTTTGATGCGCTCGTCCTCGCGGCAAATATCAATGGCATCGATCATTTCCTGTACGGTCAGGGGCGTAAACGCATTGTGCACTTCCGGCCGGTTGATGCTGATCCGGCCGATACCTTCCGCGTGTTCAAACTTGATTTCTTCGTAAGGTTTTACCGATTTCCAATCCAAAGCTGATTTCATGATTTATCCCGGAGTTTTATCTCTTTAAAAAATTGCTGATTGACTTTCCAATCCGTCATGATTTCCCAAATAACCGGACCGGAAGCCGGATCCAAAAATTGTTTTAGATGTATTTCAAATTCTTCCGGTTTTTTCGTTCGCAATGGCTGAATGCTATCGTTTTTAACCAGATCAAATATGGATCGGGACCGCGGCGTTCGGAACACCGGTTCAAAATCCGGTTGCCGTACCGGTCCGCTGATCACACCAAAGATGCCGCCGCCCTGATTGTTCAATACTAAAATGCGCAAGTTGTCCGGTAATTCCAATTCGTGGATCAACGAATGATCATACTGAAAAGCAAGGTCACCAACGATCAGGACCTGCAATTTGTTGTCCGCTAAAGCATGTCCCACCACTGTACTGACGGTTCCGTCGATCCCGGACGTTCCGCGATTGGAATACACGTTAATATTTGGCTGAGTCAACGGAAAAAGATTTGCCCAGCGGACCGGAAGACTGTTTCCCAAATGCAGATTGCTTTCAGACGGCATATTTGCCAAAACGTCCCGGACAATTTTAGCTTCGGAAAATTCAAATCCGTCGCGGTCAATCACATGTGTTGCCGCCATTTCCATCTCTTGTTGAAGGCTCAGCCAGTTTTCACAAAAATCCGGTTTTCTTTCATGAATTTCCCTGGAATCCGCCAGATTTCTGAAAAAGGATTCCGGGTCGGTCCTGATAATCCGATCCACGGCCTGGAAAGTATCGGCAACATTTCCATCAGACTGTATGTGCCAAATCTTTAAATCCGGGATTTGCCTTAAAAATTCTTTCCATTGGCGGGACAACACCGAGCGTCCCCAACGAATGACCAGTTCCGGTTGCAGAGCTTTCATCCGCTCAGGATGAAAAGCCATCAAGTCTTGAGCCCAAATCCGGTTTTTAAAAGAACCCACATTGGCAGTGTGATCCGCTACAACCGGAAAATTGTAACGGGTGCTCACTTTTTCTAGCAGTTCTTGAAACCCCGGTTTGGGTTCGTCCTGCCCGGCTAAAAAGATCACTTTTTGAGTTCGGTTTAAAATTCCAGTGATTTCCGTCCATTCAGCGGCGTTGAGTTGCCTTTTTCCTGGTATTTCTTTGGTAATAGAAATATTCCCCAAATCGGAGGTTTCGGACCCATCGGGGTAAAACGGCTCCCGGAAAGGCACATTCAAATGGACCGGTCCCGGTATTGGAAATCGGGCTGCATTCAAGGCTTCATTGATCAGCCGTTGGACATGCCATTTTTCATCGGGATGGTTTGGATCCGTGGGCAAAACCGCCTGGTAACGGATGTGATTCCGGTACATATTTTCCTGGTGAATCGCCTGACCGTCCTGCTGGTCAATCCATTCCGGAGGTCGATCAGCGGTAAGCACAACCAGCGGAACATGGGAATAAAACGCTTCGGTCACAGCCGGAGCATAATTCTGGGCAGCGGTTCCGGAGGTACAGATCAACACCACCGGTTGTTGTGTGGATTGGGCCATTCCCAGGGCACAGAATCCGGCGGCTCGTTCATCCAAGACTGAAATGGTTTTGATCTTATCATGCCGAAAAAACGCCAGAGCCAATGGCGCATTCCGGCTCCCGGGCGAAAGCACAGCCTTACGCACACCATGCTCATAACAGAGGCGGGTTAAAATGGAGGATTGGACGAACGATTCAGGCATGTAATCCCTGTAAAAGTGTTTGGCACTTCAGCGTGGTTTCTGCCCATTCCGCTTCCGGAATGGAATCGGATGTCAACCCGGCGCCGGCATAAACGACAGCCCCGGTTTCAAGCAATCTCAGGCAGCGGAGATTCACATACAATCGTGTTTCACCATGAAGATTGACCGGACCCAGGTAGCCGGCGTAGAGCTTGCGATGAAAAGGTTCGGTTTCCCGAATAAAGTCCAGGGCCTGCTGTTTGGGACGACCGCAAACGGCCGGTGTGGGATGCAGGATATTCACCAGTTTGGATGTGTCGGTTGCCGAAGCCAGTGAGCCGGTAATGTCGGTACGAAGATGATAGACATTCCCGGCCTGATGGGTGTATGGACCTTCCACATGAATTTGAGAAATCCCCAGTTGCCGAATGCGTTTCAGGATATACCGGCTGACAATTTCCTGCTCTTCAAATTCTTTGTCTGTCCAGCGAATGGGAGTGCGTTCGTCGTCCACCGGTTCGGTTCCGGCCAACGAAACCGTACGAAACTGGTTGATGTCATTCACCGCCAGTAATAACTCCGGCGAAGCGCCGATCCAGGTACCGTATTCAGGTGTGGAAACCAATGACACAAAAGCGTGTGGATACAACTTTCGGAGTGTTGTAAAAAACCGGATCGGGTCGATGGAATCATGGGTAAGATGAGTCCGGGCCAGAACCACTTTCTCAAGATCGGTTGACCGCATTTCCTGAATGGCTTTTTTGACCCAGTTCACATATAAATCTTCCTGATCAAGCTTGTGTATCCCGCTGGTAGGTTCGGATGTAAAAAATTCCGGAAGGTCCGGAATAGATTCGTGGGCCATAGCTTCGATTTCATCAAACCAGTCCGGATCGATTTGCCCGGTAATAGACGAAAGTTGCTTGTCCATGGAATTATACACCAAATCCGCAGGTAAAAATTTCGGATTTGAACCGGCTTCCCGTGTGAAGGGATGAAGGATGAACCCGGTATTGCCGTCTTTTGGGAATTCATCGATTTGCGGTTCGTTTGCCTGAGAAATCAGAACATGCCAGTCACTGGAGCGCGGCATGGACCAGGCTGCGAAAGAGGCTTTCCGGCGCATGGCAGCCTGAGCACAAGCATTGAACATGGCATCCGGCGTAACCACAGAATCAAGTATATCCGATTCGCTCATTTCTATTTTTGCATCACCGCCAAAGTCATGCGGCTGACACAGATCAATCGTTGGTTTTCATCCCGGATATGAATCTGCCATATTTGGGTTTTCCGTCCTAAATGAATAGCTTCCGCTACACCAATCACATGCCCGTCCCTGGCTGATTTTACGTGATTGGCATTGATCTCCATGCCCACTACAAATTGTTTATCCATGTCCAGCTCAAGCATTCCGGCAACGCTGGCCAGTGTTTCGGCCAGAACCAGTGAAGCGCCGCCATGAAGCAGTCCCATGGGCTGAGCTGTATGGGGTCCCACCTCCATTCGTCCGGTGAGACTGTGCTCGCCCACATCGATGAATTCAATCCCAAGATGTTCAATCAGCGTCCCCTTAATATGTTTGCCAATCTCATTCAGTATCGCTTGTTTATCCATCCATCAATCTCCCGAGGACATAAAGAGTTTTTCATTCAGGTAACGTCGTAATTCCATATCATCAATGCCCAGCTTTACAAAAACGCCGTCTTCCGCGATCGACAGCTTTCGGTTTTCTTCCGATACCACGATCACAATGGCGTCCGTTTCCTCCGTAAGGCCCAAAGCCGCTCGGTGGCGGGTTCCCATGTCTTTTGAAATCGTGCTGCTGTCGGTCAGCGGCAAAATGCAAGCCGCCGTTTCAATGATGTCGTTCTGAATGATTACTGCGCCATCATGCAGTGGCGAGGATGGATTGAACAATGAAATGAGCAGCGGACTGGTTACTTCGGCTTTGACCGTCATTCCTGCCTCCTTGTAGGCCCGAAGTCCGGTCTCACGCTGGATCACGATCAGGGCGCCCCAGCCGCGGCGAATAATATCGGTCGTAGCTTCTACGATCGCTTCGATTGTTTTGGAGGTGCCCAAACGGAAAATTCGTTGGAAGAATCGGTGCTGACCGACGTAAATCAAAAGCCTCCGAATTTCCGGTTGAAAGAGGATGACAAATGCCACCACCCACACCGTCTGAAACTGGTTCACCAGCCAGGAGGTGGCCGAAAATCCCAGGGCATTGAATAGAAAGGAAGCGATCAATAAAATAATGAGGCCGACCAGCATTTGTCCGGCCCGAGTCCCTTTGAAATAATGGTAGACCCGGTAAAAGATCCAACTGACCAATAACAAGTCAATCAGGTCGACCAGGGTGACTTTTAAAAATCCGAAGTGAAATAAAGTCATGAGAAAATTTAAGCCCGGTGGTCCATACCGAACAGCATCAGGTTTATTCTATCCGGTCGGGAACTGAACGAATTTTATCAATGATTTTAAGTGCTCTGACGGCTTCTTTTACATCATGTACCCGAGCCAATTTAGCGCCGTTCATTACACCGGCACATACCGCCGCAAGCGTTCCCTCCAACCGTTCATCAACCGGGACATCCAGCAGATTCCCGATAAACGATTTCCGGCTGGGGCCGATCAGGATCGGGCAACCGAGATCATTGAATTCAATCAGCCGTTTTAGCAAAATATAATTGTCGTCCAACCGTTTCCCGAATCCGATGCCCGGATCCAGGATAATATTCTCTTTTTGAAGCCCTTGTTTCGTCAATCGGTCGATCTGTTTTTGAAACCACGCTTTAATTTCTATCACAACATCGTCGTAGTGTGGATTTTTCTGCATGGTCCGCGGTGTACCGTTGATATGCATGACAATGACCGGACACTTTTTCTCAGCAGCCAGGGCTGGCATACGGGAATCAAAGTTGAGGCCGGAAATGTCGTTAATGATATCGGCTCCGGCATTCAAGGCAGCTTCCGCCACATCCGCTTTGTATGTGTCAATTGAAATCAGTACTGACGACTGTTTACGGATCGCTTCAATAATGGGAATGACGCGGTTTAATTCTTCGTTAAGCGGAACAGGTTCAGCACCCGGGCGGGTGGATTCTCCGCCAACATCAATAATTTCCGCTCCAACATCGACCATCGCAAGTGCGTGCTGAACTGCGGGCTGAATATCGCTGAACTGTCCGCCATCGCTGAAGGAATCAGGCGTCACATTGAGAATTCCCATTACCACGGCTCCGGTCTTGGGATCGTGGAGCCGGGAAAGCAATTCAGCTGTGGTCATTTAGGACGGTTTGTTATCAGCCGGTGACTTGGGTTTTCGGGGGGCGGGCCGTCTGTTGCGCTGTTGTGGAGGCCGGTTCTGATTGCCCGATTGGCGCGTCCTCTGATTACCGCGGGATCCCTGCTGAGTGGGCTTTCCGGGTGTTTGTGAGGTGTTTTGGTTTGACCGATTCTGTGAATTTGGCCGGCGGCGTCTCCGCGGTTTGGATCCGTTACGGTTCCCAACTAACCGATTGATCCTTTTTCCGCTCAGTATTTTTTTGAAATCATCTGCATCGATAGTTTCGTATTTAAGGAGCATCTCCGCGATCCGATCCAGAACTTCCTTCTTCTCATCCAGAATGGCTACCGCTCGCTTTTGGGCTTTCCGCACAATGCGAACTATTTCTTCGTCGATCATTCTGGCAGTGACATCACTGTAATCCCGATGGGACTGAATTTCACGGCCCAGGAAAATTTCCGCATCCTTTTTCCCAAAGGTCAGCGGTCCGACCACATCGCTCATTCCCCATTCACAGACCATCTTTCGGGCAATCCGTGTTGCCTGTTCGATGTCATTTCCGGCACCGGTGGTCATTTCATTAAAGATCAATTCTTCCGCAGCACGGCCTCCCATCATAATCGCCAACCGGCCCTCAATATAAGCGCGCGTATAACCATGTTTTTCGTCGATGGGCAGTTGCATAGTCACTCCCAAAGCCCGGCCGCGTGGAATGATGGTCACTTTGTGGACAGGATCCGCATCGGGAATATTAGCTGCCACAAGCGCGTGCCCTCCTTCGTGGTAAGCGGTGACTTTCTTTTCATTTTCAGACAAGATCATGCTCTTACGCTGGACACCCATCATGACTTTGTCTTTCGCTTCTTCAAAGTCGGACATATCCACAGAATTTTTCCGCTTACGGGCGGCCAAAAGAGCAGCTTCGTTGACGATATTCGCCAAATCGGCGCCAACCAGTCCCGGTGTTCCTTTGGCCAGGGCAGCCAGATTCACCTTACGTTTATTCATTACAATATTTTTTGTGTGAACCTTCAGAATGCCTTCGCGGCCTTTTACATCGGGAACATCCACAACCACCTGGCGGTCAAATCTTCCCGGTCGCAACAGCGCCGAATCCAAAACATCCGGGCGATTGGTTGCGGCCATGACGATGACACTCAGATCACTGTCAAAACCGTCCATTTCTACCAGGAGTTGATTCAGGGTTTGTTCACGTTCATCGTGACCGCCGCCTAATCCGGCGCCCCGCTGACGCCCGACAGCATCCAACTCATCAATAAAAATGATACAGGGTGCGTTTTTCTTCCCTTCTTCAAACAAATCCCGAACACGGGACGCACCAACACCCACAAACATTTCCACAAAGTCAGCGCCGCTTAAGCTGTAGAATGGCGCCCCGGCTTCACCGGCAACGGCGCGGGCAAGCAAGGTTTTTCCGGTTCCGGGAGGTCCCACCAGTAGCACGCCTCTGGGAATTTTAGCCCCAAGTTTCTGGAATCGCTTGGGATGTTTCAGGAAATCGATCACTTCACCCAGTTCTTCCTTGGCTTCATCGCAACCGGATACATCATTGAAGGTCACCTTCCGCATTCCGGGATTCCACATCTTGGCCCGGCTTTTCCCGAAATTGAATACGCCGCGCATTCCGCCGGTAGCACCACCCTGCATTCTGCGCATGATGAAAAACCAAAAACCAAGGATGACGATCCACGGTAAGAAAGCGCGAAGATAACCGGTCCAGTCTACGGTTTTTTGCTTGAAGTTGTATTCGACGCCATTGTTATCCCATTCTTTTAACGTCTCACGATCAATGACCCTAAGCTGAAGATAAAATTTGGTGATCTCTTCAGGAACCCCCACCGACGTGACGATGGTTTGTGGTTTGGTTAATTTGCCATGAAAAGTGTCTTCAATAATGGTGGCTTTTGATATCTGTTTATTCTGTAAAAAGTCACGATACTGGAAATAATCGATTTCGTATTCTTTTTCACCGTTGGTCGTGAACAGACTGGATAAGAAAATGGCCAGCAATATAATGGAAATCCATATCAGTGATGTCTTTCCTGCTTTTTTCCATTGGAAACCCGGTGGCGTTGGTTTTCCATCCGGTGATAATTTCTTTTTTTTATTGTCACCCGGATTTGACCGTCGTGGTGGTCGGGGTTTTTGATTGGCGCTCATGAGCTTTCCGTTCCTTCGATTCTGTAAATCGCTGGTAAATAGCGAAATTGTTGATTGTAGTCTAAACCATATCCTACGACAAATTCAGGTGGGATTTCAAATCCGACCCAATCGATCGGGAATGGCACTTTGACCATGTCCGGTTTTATTAACAACGACACAATGGTTACTGAAGCAGGGCGGGCCTCAAGCATCCGGTCTTTGATGAACTTGATTGTCAGGCCTGAATCAATGATGTCTTCTACGATAATAACGTGCCGATCCGTGATTTCTGCCGAAATGTCCTTAATCAGCCGGACGGTTCCGGTGGATACATCGCCGGTATAACTGGATACTTTTATAAAATCCACTTCACATGGAATGGTCATGGCCCGCATCAAATCGCTGAGAAAAATGAAGCTCCCGTTCAGGATTCCAATAAAGACGGGTTTTTTATCGCTGAATGTTTCCGAGAGTTGACCGGCGATGTCTTTTGTCTTCGCTTCTATCTCGGATTCACTAATCAGACAGGTCAGTTTGATATCGTTGATTTTCATTGGATGGTTACCCGATCTTGGTATAAAAGTTCCGCCTGGTTTTGGGTATCCGGACGCAGTTTAATTCGTTCGCTGATGCGATGGCCGCAGACCCAAAGCACTTCCCTGCCTTCAGCCAAAACAACCTGTTCCGCTTTGGAAAAGCGATCCAGCTTCAAGTCTGTCAAAAGGTCACTGATCTTCTTCCGACCCTTCATCCCAAGGGGCCGGATCCAATCGCCATACTCCCAGTGACGCAATACTAATTCCTGGCATTTTTTCAATTGGTCTTCATCCACGGTTTCAATATGGGAATCAGAATGTAATCCATTTCCTTCTTTGAGGGGCTTCCAGATGAATACTCCATTGGGAAGTTCAACGTGTGAACCCGGTTTCACTGAAACATTGAATTTTGTTGGCAACGGCATAACGCGGAGAATCCATTGTTCGCGGTTTCGGAGAAGAAGTGAGCCCCCGGGTAGTGGATGCAACAAACCGGTACGACGGGCCTGAAGGGTTTGCTTCAAACTGTTCCAATCCTTCCGCCGCCAGTTCGGATCCGAATGGTCCAGAATCTGGATCGTCCGAATTCGAAGGTATTCCGGTAGTAAATCGAATGAAGCGCCGTTCAGGATCCAATTGATTCCCTCTTTCCGTGCGACCACCGGAAGAACGTATTGTTCGATCATGTATTTCAGGCCTTGGTCCATCTCCCGGAAAGCCTGTACCGTTTGCCTGATCTGCTCCGGGAGTGCCGGCATGATCTTTTTCCAGGGCGCAATCACACGGTGACGCAGGTAATTCCGCGGGATTGATTCATCCTGATTTGTGGAATCTTCCCGATAGTGAATGCGGTGATCTTTTGCATACGCTTCAATATCTGACCGGGTGACGGCCAGCAAGGGCCGAATAATATGACCGCGATATTCAGCGATACCGGACAGTCCCGATGCACCGGTCCCGGATTGAAGTCGCAATAGAAGTGTTTCTACCTGATCATCCGCATGATGAGCTGTGACAATCACATTGGCTTTGACATCCCGCCGAATGGATTCCAGTGCTTTATACCGTTGTTCCCGGGCCCAGGCCTCCACACTTTCACCAATTGTCGGTTTTTCGTCGATATCCGCACTTTTCAAATCCAGTGCCCGGCTCTCACATTCCCGGATCAATAACTTTTGGTCCTGGTCGGAATCCTCACGCAAATGATGATTCACATGGGCAACGGTGAGTCGAAAATTCAATTCTTTGTGCAAGGTATCCAATACGTCCAAACAGACCATGGAATCGATTCCGCCGGAAACAGCAACAACCACACCCTTATTCTCCGGGTGCGGAAGCAACTTTAATAGTGTGGTTTTAACCGATTCCAACATGATTATTTGAATTGTGATACGACCTGCCCAACTTCTTTAGCGGAGGACATAATATAAAAGTGCACGCAGGGAACCTTGGCATCCACCAGCTCCTGAACCTGTTTTAACGCCCAATCAATCCCAATACGATAAACACTCTCCTTATCCTGCCCCTCCACCAGTTTTGTGAGTGCATTGGGTATATCTACGAAAAAATTCCGTGGGATAGTTCGGAGGTGTGACGATCGTGTAAGAATCTTGATTCCGGGGATAATCGGAACGTTGATGCCAATTTTTCGGCATTCATCGACAAAATGGAAATAAGCCTGGTTATCGAAGCACATTTGGGTCACGATATAATCAGCCCCCGCATCCACTTTGGCTTTGAGATACCGAAGGTCGGTTTCCAGATTCGGCGCTTCGAAATGTTTTTCGGGATAACCACCAACACCGATACAAAAATCGGTGGGATATGCATCCACCAATTCTTCCATGTAATGCCCGTTGTTCATGCGATCAATTTGTTTCACCAGATCAACAGCGTAGGAATTGTAGGTCTTATCGGATCTATCGCTCTCCTGTTTGCGCAATTCATCGCCCCGAACGGCCAGAACATTGTGAATCCCAAGATAGGCCAGTTCAATCAGAGCATCTTCCGTCTCTTGTTGGGTAAAACCACTGCACAGAATATGGGGTACGGTTTCAGTGGAATAGCGGTTTTTAATCGCCGCACTCAATCCGATCGTACCCGGGCGTTTCCGTTTGATCAATCGACGGACAACGCCATCCGGTAGATCCTCGTAATAGACTTCCGCTGATCGACTTGTAAGATCGATGAATGGCGGTTCATACTTGATCAACTCATCCACCAGGTTGAAGATCTGGTGGATATCACCGCCACGCTGCGGTGGAATGATCTCATAACTAAACAACGTGGAATTGGCTTTCTCCAGGAATTCAATAACTTTCATACGGCTAATTTACTTGTGAACTAAGGGGTTTAAAAACGGGTTCCGACGCTTTTCCATTTCAAGGGTGGTTTCCGGTCCATGCCCGGGAAAGATCCGCGTGGAGTCTGAGAGTGTATCCATTATCCGAATCAGGCTGGATTCCAGTGTTGCCCAATCACCGCCGGGTAAATCGGTTCTGCCGACAGAACCGGCAAAAAGAGTGTCTCCGGTGAAAGCAAGATTGTCAATCTGAATGACGCAACCGCCCGGTGTATGCCCGGGCGTTGCGAAGATACTGACATCCGAAAACGAAAATTCTAACGTTGTATCCCCTTGCATCCATTCAACCTTTTCAGGCAGGGGTTTTGGATCGAATCCCAGCGATTGACAAATGTCCGGATAGGTGTTTAAAACAGATTCTTCCTTCGATTGCAGGTAAAACGGAATCTGATATTGATCCTGCACCAATCGAACTGCACCTACATGGTCAACGTGCGCGTGTGTATTGAGAATCGCTTTGGGTGTGAGTGAGCGGGATTCGATTTCCCGAATGAGCCGGTCGCCTTCGTCCCCGGGATCGATAATGAGGGCAGATCGATCCGGGTCATTGAAGGAAACGATATAGCAATTTTCCTGGAAAGGACCAACCGCTGATGTAATAATATCCGAAATCAAATGTTTTTAAAGAAGAATTGGGAAAGACACTCAATTTTATCTTCGTAAGAGTGGGGATACAGGAACCATTCCGCTGCGGAAATACTGCTCAGAAGTGAATTGCCGTCCTGCGGTGTAAAGCAAAATCCGGTAATTTCGTGCTCATTCCGTACATTTAAGGTTTGCTCAACCACAACGGTCTGGTTCAAAATACGACCGTAATGTCCCTGATCCCGCCCGAAGGAAAATACCGTACTGGTCATGTCTTTTTCGGTCATGGCAACGTAGGGATTGTTGTAGAGCTGCTCTTTCACTTTGGTTAGGGTCGTGGGTTCTTTGACTTTCAGTGTAAACCACAATACATGCATATACTGGCTGTTCACTTTCATCGCTGACGAGAACAGATTCAGATCGTAGTTCATGGTATTGAACAACGCCGCGGCATCGTGGGCATGATGTGATCCATAAATTTCGGACGTATGCCGTCCGACTTGCGGTGCCGGAATAAAGGAACCGGGCTGACTGATATCGTTGGCGCGGCGAATACAGACGAATCGTCCTTCGATCAGGTTATCCGGATCTTCCGAAACAGCAAGCGTATTGGTAATACATGAAAGATTATGAGTGTTACAGGATACGATTTGGATAAACTGATCGCTTTTTTCCAGAACTGAATCGTTAATACCGCGGGCATATTTTTTCCCAAAACCGTCTTCGCTTCCCTGAGCCATAAAGCCCACTACATCATCTTTGAAGTGACGGTAGTATTGTTCCTTATTGGATCGCCCAATGCCTTTGGGTGTGCAATCAATCACCACCGATGCTCGTTTGATTGCATCTTCCGTTACCAGTTCAGGGTTCATGTCGACGGATTTGAACTTTTGCATCTTGTCTTCATCCACAGCCAACCGCGCGCCGCGATCAATCAATTTTTGGATTTTTGGACGATCATTTTTAAATGGAGAATTCTTATGAAACGTTACTTCATCAATTCCCAGTTTGTCGCGATAGTCACTGAGTAACCCGATGAGCGGTTCACCGATCGTGCCTGTTCCAACGACGTGAATGATACGTCGATTCATGATGTCTTCCCCTCTTCCAATTGTTTCAAACGATTGGCGAGCTTACTGTTCTGATAAAACTGGCGTCCAAACCAGATGATCAGTGCGGTAAACACGATTGACGCGGCGGATATGAAATATCCGAAAAAGTCATAATGCATGATTGTTGATGTCCTCCTGAAGTTTGAGTGTATGCAGCCGAAACCGCATCATCAAAACATAAAGTATGGTGAAAATCGTCAGTGAATAGAAAAATGGTCCTAAGATTCCACCCGATTGTTCAGCCATTTGAACCTGGGGATGGGACTGAACTTCCGGCGCCCAAAATTTCACCGAGAGAAATATAATCGGGACATCCACAAATGCGATAATTCCCAAAACCGCTGCATACCGGGCAATGCGTTCCGGATGACCGCCAAATTCCCGAAGCATAAAGTATCCAATGTAAATCAGGAACAAGATAAGTGAGGTGGTGAGCCGCGGTTCCCAAACCCAGGGTTTTCCCCAGATTGGCGTGGCCCAGATCGGCCCGGTGATCAGGACCAAAGTCATGAATAAGGTGCCAATTTCCGCCGCCGCCTGCCCAAAGCGATCCCATTTATAATCCTTGGTGGACAGGAAAGCAATTCCGCCGATCATCACCATAAAATAGGAGAGGAAAGCGGTCCAGGCTACCGGAACGTGAATGTAAAAGATTTTTTGTGCCCAATGCTGCTGTGGGACCATGGGCGTTTTTGTGACGATGATAAACACATCGATCGCCAGTGCCAGGACCATGAGTGCCAGCCAGATTTGATTTGTACGTGATTGTATGAATTTCATTACTCTTCCGTTATGTGATCAAAAACCAAGAAACCAATTAATCCGAAACTTATGATAAATGTCGTCAAGATCAAAAGCCACACTTGCCAACTGCTGACCGGATCTCCATTCAGAAGCCCGGTGGAAGCTTTCGTTGCGGCGATCATGACCGGCGACGCCAGTGGAAAAAGGAGGATCGGGAGAAGGACTTCGCTCATGCGAGCCCGCATGGATAATCCTGAAACCAGACTCCCCAGAACCATAAGTCCCAGATTACCAAGAACCAGAATCAAAAGTCCCCAGCCGATTTGAATATGTGCTTGTATCTGTAAGAACAGGACAAATGGCGGTAAAATAAAAATATCTGTTACCAGCAAGTAGAGCGTGCCGCTGATCCACTTTGCTAAAAAGATCATTCCCCGGTCCACCGGCGCGGAGATCAGGAATCCGAAAGCATCGAATTCTTTTTCATAAGCATACATACGATGCAAACCCAGGGTGGAAATAAACAATGTCATGACCCAAAACAATCCCGGTGCAAAAGTGGTCATGACCTTGGAGGCAACATTGAATGAGAAGGCAAAGATCAGGATCACTGCCACTCCAAAGGTGAGCATGGAGCTGCTGATCTCTTTGGACCGAAGCTCTACCAGAAATTCTTTTTTAAGGAGGACGCCAAACATATCAGGCCATTATGGATTTGTAAAGGTGAAGAATTTCATCCCGCGTGTTGCCATCGTTTATTTGATCAGCAAGAATTTTCCCTTTTTCCAAAAGGATGATCCGGCTGCAATGATCCAGCGCCCATTCCAGATCATGCACCACTAAAAGCAAAGACCGTTCGGGACTTTTACAATCATCAAAAAACGACTGCGTCAGGCTTCGGCCTTGCAAATCCAGACCTGCAAAAGGCTCATCAAACAACAAGAGTTTCCAATCGATTGCTTTGGCTAAAGCCAGTTTCAATCGCTGCAACATTCCCTGGGAAAACACTTTAATTGGATCGTCAGCTTGCCGCAGCAATCCCACATCTTTTAGAACGGAATCCGGGGAGAAGTTGTAATCGCCTTGAGCGTATATCCGGTATGCAAACGCCAGGTTTTCCCGTGCGGACAAACCGGGATAGAGCCCGGGAGCATGTCCCAGATATAGCATTTCCCGACGACTTTCGGGTTGGTTGCTTTGGATTGGAATGTCATCAAATGAAATATGACCTGCATCGGCAGAACTCAATCCTGCCAGAATACGCAATAGCGTCGATTTGCCGGTTCCGTTTTTACCCAACAATCCCACCGCTTCGCCCGATGTGATTGAGAAGGAAATATCAGCTAAAACAGGACGATGAAAAAATGATTTACGTAAATGGTCAATGGACAGCAAAATGCATCCAAATCAGGTCCGGCGATTCCCTTTTTCTTTGGTCATGATCTCCGCCACTTCTTTTTTCAAATCCTGGCGGGCGGATTGAAAATCTTCGGCGGAAAGATTTCCGATTTCATAATCCATTTCCAGTTCTTTGATTTGTTTGTACAAAGCCCGTTTACGAAGATGAAGCGATTCCCTATCCTCATCTTCAGCGGTGAAGGGCGGCTCGGCATCAAATAGCGGAGCGACCAAATACCAGACAACACCGACAAAGAGTAATAATGCCACAACCGGCGCCCAGGAACTCATGCGTCTTTCCTCCTTACCGGCCATAGTGCGATTAGGGTTCCCAGGATCAGGATGTATCCGCCCAGCCAGACCCATCGAATCAATGGTATCAACATAATCTTAAGATATGCGATATGTTTATCCGTATCCACGCCGGAAAATACGGAATAGATATCCAGATTCAGTTTATTGTAAATATCCAATTCGCTATTGGGTTGCTGTGCATTGGGATCGGGATTCCTGAAATTGTATAAGCGCTTTTCAGGGTGAAGGTTGGTTACAAAATTGCCGTCTTTATCCGTAACCCGCAAATCAGCGATCCAGGCATAATGATTCGGCCGTTCCTGCTCACGGATTTGATTCAGATGAAAGACATATTCTCCAAGATGATCCGATTGGCCGGCCTTGAGCCCAAATTCCTTTTCCTGATCAAAAGCTTTTCCGGAAAATCCGACAAACATGATCACAATCCCGATATGAGCAATATAACCACCATACCGTGATCGATTCTTGGAGATCATTTTAATAAATGCGGTAAACACTGATTCTTCATGGTTGGCACGCCGTGCGCTGATACCGCGATAAAACTCCACGGTTATGGCAGTGAAAACGAAAGCGACCAGGCCAACGTTCACTAATACGTATCCCTTTACACCAAGAACGAAAGCAACAATCAGCGCTACCAACCCGACAATCAGTGGGATGGAGAAGTTCTTGATAAAACCCTGCTTCGAAGTTTTTCGCCAGGCCAATAACGGTCCGATTCCGGTCAGCAGCAATAACAGAAGTCCGATTGGGACATTTACCTGGTCAAAAAATGGTGCACCCACTGTAATCTTGGTTCCTTTAACCGCCTCAGTGAGTACCGGGAATAAAGTCCCCCATAAAACCACAAAGCAGATGACCACAAAAACCACATTATTGAAGAGGAATCCGCTCTCACGGGACGAAAAGGATTCGATTTTATTCCGAGATTTCAACAAAGGATATCGGATAATGAGAACAGCGATGGAAACAACCAGAACAAATAGAACAAAGCCCAGGAAGATGGGTCCAAGGGATGAGGCTGTGAAAGCATGGACTGAAGACATGACACCGGATCGTGTCATAAAGGTCCCGAATATCACCAGAATAAAAGTGACGATGATTAGGATCATATTCCAGACCTTGAGCATATTCTTCTTTTCCTGGATGATGATCGAATGGATAAATGCTGTACCGGTTAGCCACGGCATAAGCGAAGCATTTTCCACCGGATCCCAGGCCCAATAGCCGCCCCAGCCAAGCTCCTGGTAGGCCCACCATCCGCCTAATACAATCCCGGCAGACAGGAACATCCAGGTCACCAATGTCCAGCGGCGGATGGAACGAATCCAGACCGGACTAACGTCCTTTGTAATCAGCGCCGCCATGGCAAAAGCAAATGGGATTGTGAATCCCACATAACCCAGATATAACATGGGCGGGTGGATAGCCATAGTCAGATTCTGGAGTAAGGGATTTAAACCATTTCCATCGGGAACCACAAAATTCACCTGTGTCGGTGTAAAAGGATTGGTCACAAAATTGATCAGAATAAGAAAGAAGAATTGTACTGCCACTGTGATGATAATGACCCAGGGCATTAGCTTGAGCTTTTTGGCCCGGTTCTGCATAATAAGAACAATGGCATAAACAGAAAGTATTGAAAGCCAGAAAAGCAATGAACCGGCTTGCCCGGCCCAAAGTGCGGTGAATTTATAAATCATAGGTGTGGCAATACTGCTGTAATGAGCCACGTAATCCACGTCAAAATTGTTCAGCATCAATTCGTTGACCAGAACAAAAGCCGCGAAAATATTTAGCCCACTGACAGCCAGAGCCAAACGCCGTCCGAGTAAATAGAGCTTAATATCCGAACTGCGGAGATAAAATCCCAACGCTACAAAGGTCAGGATTGCCAACCCGAGGGACAGCGAGATTGCAAGGCTACCAACAACTGGAATCATAATTTATCCCCGGACCCCATCCCATTTTGATTTGCCGCTTCATCACGGAGGTCACCTTCATAGCGGGAAGCACATTTGGTCTGTAAGTTATCGGCTTGGAACACACCCTTTAAATATTGGCCCTCTACAATCACTTCCGCTCCGTCTTTAAATAAATCCGGGCGTGTGCCATGATAGCGGACCGGAACTGTTTCATCGCCCTGTGTCATAACAAAGGAAGCATCCAAAAGGTCATTGTCCGATATCGAAATAGAGCCTTCTTCCACATAGCCGCCTAATTTCACCCTTGTGGGCTGATCCAGATCTTTTAAGTCGCCAATTGCCAGGAATTTAACCATAGTCGGAGTCTCGGTTCCTGAGCCGGTAGATACCCAATAAATCCAGAAAAAGACGAGCAACACTAGTCCTGAAACCACCACAAAAAATTTTCGTCTTGAATTCATGGTTAACCTCTTATTCTTAAGCATTTAAATTACGCTGGTTTCGGACCACTCTCCAAAAACAGCTTTCATCTGTTCAACGATTTCACCCAAAGTGGCCTGGGCCTTTGCCGCTTCGATAATGGGCGGCATAACGTTCTCTCCGCTTTCACAAACGGCTTTTAAATTTTCAAGCGCCTGTTTCACGGTATCCTGATCCCGGTTTTTTCGTAACGCTTCAATAGATGCGATTTGAGCCTGTTCCGCTTCTTCTCCGATTTTCAGGAGTGGGATTTCAATTTTTTCATTTTCCTTTTCGAATCGGTTCACTCCAACCATAATGCGTTTCTTTTGATCAATCTTTTTCTGGTATTCCGAAGCAGCCCGTGCAATCTCGCGCTGGAAATATCCTTTTTCGATGGCTGGGATCACGCCACCCAACTGTTTGATTGCATCAAAGTAATGCTCCGCTTCCGCTTCCATGCGATCGGTCAATTTCTCCATAAACCAGGAGCCGCCTAAGGGATCGATCACATTCGCTACACCCGTTTCATACGCAATAAGTTGTTGCGTTCGCAGTGCGATTTCCGCGGCTTTTTCCGATGGTAATGCCAGGGTCTCATCCATAGAGTTTGTGTGTAGAGATTGCGTCCCCCCAAGAACGGCAGCAAGGCCCTGGAACGCCGTACGTGCAATATTGTTCTCCGGTTGTTGTGCCGTGAGTGAACACCCCGCTGTCTGGGTATGGAACCGCAATTTCCAGGATCGCGGATCCTTGGCTCCATACGTCTCTTTCATTCGTTTCGCCCAGATTCGGCGCGCAGCCCGATACTTGGCAATTTCCTCAAAAAAGTCCAAATGTGAGTTGAAGAAATAAGACAAACGCGGTGCAAAAGCATCCACATCCAATCCGGCCTTCATGGCGTATTCCACGTATGTAAAACCATCCGCCAAAGTAAATGCCAACTCCTGGGCAGCGGTGGATCCGGCTTCGCGAATATGATAACCGCTAATGGAAATTGTATTGTACTGGGGCATTTTCTCCGTGCAATACTGCATCATATCGGTGATGATTCGCATGGAGGGTTCCGGCGGAAATATCCATTCTTTTTGCGCGATAAATTCTTTTAAAATATCATTCTGAAGTGTTCCGCGAAGTTGCTGGGGTGACACACCGTGTTTTTCGGCTACCGCGATGTAAAACGCCAACAGGATAACGGCGGGACCGTTGATGGTTTGGGATACAGAAATCTTCCCGAGATCGATGCCCTTGAATAAACGTTCCATGTCATGCATCGACGCGACTGACACACCGCATTTCCCAACTTCACCCAAACTGAAATCATGGTCCGGATCGTACCCCATCAGAGTGGGCATATCAAACGCCACTGAAAGTCCGGTTTGCCCCTGACTTAAAAGATAGTGATACCTTTCGTTGGTTTCCTCCGGTGTCCCGAAGCCGGCAAACTGACGCATCGTCCATAATCGGCTGCGATACATGGTGGCATGCACACCACGTGTATAGGGAAACTGGCCGGGGAAACCCAATTTTTCCGCAAAATCCGAATCAGGTTCTTCAGGGAAATACAATGGATCCACGTCCATTCCACTTACTGTATCAAAATCGTACTCCCGAAACTGTGCTTTCGATTTCTCGGCTTCCCAGGTTCTTCTCTGCTGGTCAAACAAATTGAGTTGATCACCCATAAATTATCCCTGTTTAGTTCGTTTCGGTTTCGACGGTTTCAATATTTCCTGAATCTGTTCAAATATACCGGCCACATCCAGACCAATGTCAGAGAGTAGCTGGTTTCGCGGTCCGTGTTCCACAAATTGATTGGGAATTCCCATCCGTCGAACATGCCCGGTATAATCATGGTCGGTGAGCCATGAGGCAACGCCTTCACCAAATCCACCGGAAAGGACACCTTCCTCCACCGTTAACACCGCTGAAAACTTTTTAATCATCCGTTTCAGGTAAGCCTCATCCATCGGTTTGATAAACCGGCAATTCACCACCTCACAGGTCCACCCCTTCTCTTCAGCCTTTTTTGCCGCATCGAGCACATCATAAACCTGAGGTCCTACGGCTAAAATGACCAGGTCCTTTCCTGATTTTTCCACATCCCATGACCCAATAGGAAGTAACTCTGCCTGACCATTGATTTTAAAATCACCAGCCGTTGTTTTGGGATAACGCATCGAAAAGGATGTATCGGCCTGATTCAGTCCGGTATACAGTAAATCCCTAAACTCATTGCCATCTTTCGGAGCCGTAACAATCAGATCTGGTATGCATCGCATAAAAGCGATGTCCAATGTACCATGATGGGTGGGACCGTCTTCTCCCACCAGACCGGCACGATCCAGGCAGTACACAACGGGCAAATGCTGGAGCACGGAATCATGGACCAGGTGATCGAATGCGCGCTGCATAAACGTGGAATAAATTGCGCATACCGGCCGAACCTGTCCGGCGGCTAACCCGGAGGAGAAAGTAACGGCGTGCCCTTCGGCAATTCCTACATCGAAATAGCGATCTGGAAATTGGTTGGCATAGTCCACCAGTCCCGAGCCTTCTCGCATCGCGGGAGTGATACAAACCACGTCTTCCCGTTTTTTTGCTACTTCGCAAATCAATTTCCCGAACACCTGTGTAAAAGTCAGCTGAGTAGATTTTTTACCGCCTTTGGGCCGCCCTTTGATGCCGTGATAGCTTACCGGATCGTCTTCTGCGTCCTGTAATCCCTTGCCTTTTTTTGTCACGATGTGAAGCAACACCGGCGTTTTGATCGCCTTAATATTCCGCAGTGTTTTGAGCAGAGCATCCAGATCATGACCGTCCACGGGACCAAAATACCGAAAGCCCATTTCGTCAAAAACGATTCCGGGAACCAACAGATTTTTTAAACTTTCCTCCGCTTTCCGAAACATGATCCGGGTTAAATCTTTCCCGAAAGGAAGCGTCCGGGTCCAGGCCCAAACTTCGTCGCGAATGCGATTGTAAAGCGGATTGGTGACCATCCGCGTCAGTGCACTTCGCATGGCGCCAACATTGGGGCTGATTGACATGTTGTTGTCATTCAGAATTACCAACATTTGCTTGCGTAAACTTCCGGCGTTGTTCAGACCTTCATAAGCAAGGCCGCCGGTCATGGCTCCGTCACCAATGACGGCTACCACTTTGTGATCTTGTTTTTTCTGATCCCGGGCCACAGCCAATCCCAAAGCCGCTGAAATTGAAGTGGAAGCGTGTCCGGCGCCAAAAACGTCGTATTCACTTTCGGTTCGCTTCAGAAAACCGCTGAGTCCTTTATAGCAACGAATGGTATTGAACTCTTTAAAACGTCCGGTCAAAATTTTATGCGCATACCCCTGATGGCCCGTGTCCCACACAATCTTGTCTTCCGGTGTATTATATAATGTGTGCAGAGCGACCGTTAATTCCACCACGCCTAAAGTCGAAGCCAGGTGTCCGCCGATCTGGGTGACGGTTTCGATAATATAATCACGGAGTTCATCAACGAGCAGATGCAATTCCTCATTGGAAAGGTCCTTCAGATCTTCCGGCGATTCAATTTTGGGAAGGAGTGTTAGATCAGCCATCAATTCCGATGTAAAAATGTATATTCATGAAATCCTGTATAACCGTCTAATTCCGGGTGATAGCTTAGCGCCAAATGTTTGTTGTCGCATACACCAACCGGCTCATCTTTATATGTGGCGATCACCTCTACATTTTTTCCAATTCTTGTCACTTTCGGAGCGCGGATAAAGGTTGCGAATACAGGGGAATTATTTTCGAAACTCACATCAATTTTATCGGTAAAGCTAAAAATTTGTCTGCCATAAGCATTCCGTGCAGCATCTATATCTAAAATTCCCAGGGGTTCCACCCGAGCATCATCAACAGATTTCGCCATCATGATCATTCCGGCACAGGTTCCTAAAATTGGATAAGAGCCGGAAAACGCATTCAATGGAATGCGCATGGCGTTTTGGTTGATCAGTTTTGTCATGGTGGTGGATTCCCCTCCGGGAAGAATGAGGCCTTCGATTCCATCCAGTTCCTGTGGATAACGGATTCGAACAGTTTCCAAACCCAATTGGGTGAGTATTTGTTCATGTTTTTCCACATCACCCTGGAGAGCCAGGATGCCAATTTTCATCTTACCAGCCGCGCTCCTGAAGTCGTTGTTCCGGCGGAATTTCTGCGATGTCAATGCCCTTCATGGCCTCTTTCAGTTTGCCGGAGATTTCGGCCAGTTTTTTGGGATCGTCGTAATACGTGGTCGCCTGAACAATCGCCTTCGCTCTTGAAGCCGGATCTTCACTCATAAATATGCCGGAGCCAACAAACACGGATTCAGCGCCAAGTTGCATCATTAAAGAGGCATCTGCCGGTGTAGCGATACCGCCGGCTGCGAAATTCGGTACCGGTAGTTTTCCGGTTTTTGCCACCGATTCCACCAGCGGGAATGGCGCTCCAAGATTCTTAGCCTGGGCCATCAATTCATCCTGACTCATCACGGTTAGAGCTTTCATTTCGCCCTGAACACGACGCATATGCCGCACAGCTTCGACAATATTTCCGGAACCGGCTTCACCTTTGGTCCGAATCATCGCTGCGCCTTCGCCGATCCGGCGCAAACCCTCACCCAAATCACGGGCGCCGCAAACGAAGGGAATTTTAAAATCATGTTTCCAGATGTGATTGGCTTCATCGGCCGGCGTTAAGACTTCGCTCTCGTCGATGAAATCCACTTCAAGCGCTTCCAGTATCTGCGCTTCTGCAAAATGGCCGATCCGACACTTGGCCATCACCGGGATAGACACTGCTTTTTGTATCGCCTTAATCATGGACGGATTGCTCATCCGGGCAATGCCGCCATCTTTGCGAATCAAAGCCGGGATTCGCTCCAAGGCCATCACAGCAACGGCGCCAGCATCTTCAGCAATCTTCGCCTGATCCACATTCATCACATCCATAATAACGCCGCCTTTTAGCATCTCGGCCAATCCCACTTTGACTTCAAAAGTTGGATTACTCATAGACGGTTTCCTTTTCTTTTACTTGACCGAGTTCTTTGACCCGGTCGATTACATTTTGAATAATTTCATCCGGCGTGGATGCACCCGCCGAAATTCCCACTACCTCCGGTTGATCCAAAAACCAATCCGATTTCACTTCGGATGATTTGGATACCTGATGGGAATTGGGATTGCGCTCCAATGCTAATTGAGTTAAACGTTTGGAGTTCGCAGATGTGAATGAACCTATCACGATCATGAGATTACTGTTTTCGGACAGTTGTTTGATCTGCTCATGATTCCTGCGGGTTGGAAAACAAATGGTATTCACGAATTTCAAATCGAAAACTTTTGTCATTAAAATATTGATGATCGCTTGCACATTTTCGATCATTTGAGTGGACTGACTCACTACCCCTGCTTTTTTGATCCGGCCCAGTTTTTGAACTTCTGAAACCGTAGAAAGTACAATTGGATTCTCTACCTGATTTGCGATGCCGATCACCTCGTCATGACCATGATCCCCAATGATGATCAATTGACGTCCTTCCGTCTCCATCTTGCGGAATTCATCGTGAATCTCTGTCACCAACGGACAGGTTGCATCGATGACTTTGAGGCCTTTCTCTTTTGCTGTTTCCCAAACTTCGGGCGATGTCCCATGCGCCCGGAACAATATGGGTTTGTCCGTAGGGACTTCGTCCAATGAATGAACGACTCTTGCCCCTACATCCTCCAGATCATTTACAACTTTTTCATTATGGACGATATGCCCCAACATATACACTTCCCCAAATTCGTTTGCCGTTTCATGAGCCATATTGACGGCATCGCGAACACCAAAACAATATCCTGCGTCTTTGGCGACGACAATTCTCATTCAGCGCCTTTTCTTTGTTGAGGTAAAGATTCGGAAACGCGATTTAACACATTCGTAATGGAGACATTAAGCGGTGTATTCAGTACAGCACCAGCTGCAAAGGCATGTCCTCCTCCTCCGAAATCTTTGGCAATTTGATTGATCACATACCGTCCTTTGGAACGGAAGTTGATCCGACAGGTTCCGTCCGGTCTTTCGAAAAACATGATCGCCACTTCTACGCCTCGGACAGAACGAACAAAATCGGTGAATCCGTCAACGTCACCTAATTCCGCTTCGGCTTGTTTGAGGAGGTTGCCGTCAATCTTGAACCAGGCAACTTCACCGTCCATTTCATAATGCAAATGACTCAGGATCAGACCCATGAGGGCGACCCGTTGCCGTGAATTGTTTTCGTATACCTGTTGATACACTTTGGAGGTGTTGACCCCGGCGGCCATACAGGCAATCGCTGCCAGATGGGACTTGGCAGTGGTGTTATTATAGCGGAAAGAACCCGTGTCCGTCATAATGGCGGTATAAATCCCGGTAGCTATTTCCTTTGTAAGATTGTTGAAGCCGATCGATTTGAAAAAGTCATACAGCATTTCGCCGGTTGCAGCTGCGGATGTGTCAACAACATTATACGTAAACGGATGATTGGCGGCGTGGGGATGGTGATCAATATTCATGGTTTCCAAACCAAATGTCCGGATCCTCTCTCCAAGTGTTCGCAACCTGACGTAATCACCGACATCAAAAATGATAACCAGATCAACTGCTTCTATCCAGGCGGTATCTTCTTCGGTAAAGGTCTGAATCGGAGTCGGATTGTTTAAAAACCCATATTCAAACGGAAGTTTTGATGGAATAATGATACGAAAATCTTTTTGTAGTGACTGTAAATAGCCGGCCATAGCGCTGGCAGTTCCCAGGCCGTCACCATCCGGATTTTCGTGCGTGGTCAGTAAGATGCGGTCAGCGGAGGATATTAAGGTTTGGATGTGTTTCCAATCGATCATAATCCATTTTATTCGAGCAGTAAATTTAAGTTAAATATTAATCAAAGTGAAACAAAGCGCGGGTTTATATAGGATTCTCCCATTGCTTTTCGGTGGATTGTTCCCGGTTTATCCATCGCGCTAATACAAATAAATAATCTGACAACCGATTTAAATAGATGAGCCATGCTTCTGCGCCTTCCCTTTCAGCCAAAAATCGGGCAATCCTTCGTTCCGTTCTGCGACATACAGCCCGCATTAGATGGACCCGGCTTTGAAGCTCTGTACCACCCGGAAGTATAAATTCTTTTAACGGCGGAAGAGATTCATTTCGATCAGAAATCAGTGCTTCCAGATCCTGGATACGATCCGGATTAAATAACGCCGGTCCCGGATTTGGTGTAGCCAGTTCACCGCCAATATTGAATAAATCATTTTGAATAGTATGCAATTCATCCGTGAGCCACTTTTGATCGGAGGCAGATTCAACCCATCCGGCAATCGCATTAAGTTCATCCAGATCCCCCAGACAATCAAAAATCAGGTCGCTTTTTGGAAGTTCGGTTCCGTCACTAAGTTGACTGGCGCCTTTGTCCCCCTTTTTCGTTGTGACCTTTGAAATTCGCATTAGAAGTAAATCAGGGAAATGATTATAAATGTTGGTATCAGGATGGGTAAAGAGAACTTCAGGATGTAGCCAAAGAAACTGGGCATCTCAACCCCGGACTGTTCAGCAATGGATTTGACCATAAAGTTTGGCGCATTTCCGATATAAGTATTTGCGCCCATAAAAACCGCGCCACAGGATATGGCCATCAGTGTATGCGGAATGCCTGTCATTAAATGGACAGGATCTCCACCTGCGGAATTAAAGAAAACCAAGTAGGTTGGTGCGTTGTCCAAAAAACTGGAAAGTGCGCCGGTGAGCCAAAAGTACATCTTGTTCACAGGCTCGCCATTGTGTGACACCAGGTTGATAATGTTTGCCAAAGCGCCCTGGGTTCCGGCACGTAGAATCGCAATAGCCGGAATGATGGTCACAAAAATACCGGCAAAGAGTTTGGCAACTTCCACGATCGGGAACCAGTTGAAATCGTTCGCTTCCCGGACTTGCTTTGAGGTGACTTTCATACTGACGAATACCAACGCCAATAAGATGAGATCACGACAGAGATTTTGCAGTTCAATCTCTACATGATAGACATGAAATTCGATCCCCGGTCTCCAGAATCCGCTCATCAAAACGGCAAGAACAACACCAGCTAATAAGAGGAAATTGATGCCGCCTTCCAAGGCTAATTTCTGGTCCGTATCTGCCTTTGGTTTTGTGGACCGGTCTTCTTTCCCAAATGCAATTGTATCAATGATAAAAAACGCGACCAATAAAATGACAACGGCTGTTATCATGGGTTCCAATAGCGCTGTGGTCGTCCAAAAGAAGTGAACTCCTTTTAAAAATCCCAGGAAAAGCGGTGGATCTCCTAAAGGAGTTAAAGCACCGCCGATATTGGCTACCAGAAAGATAAAAAAGGCTATGACATGGGTTTTATACTTCCGCCAGGCGTTCGCTTTCAGAAGCGGACGAATCAATAGCATGGCCGCGCCTGTGGTTCCCATCCAACTGGCCAGAAGAGTTCCCAGTGCCAGAAAACCAACATTAACAATTGGACTACCGACCAACTGGCCTTTTAATCGTATCCCTCCGGAAATAGTGAACAGGGCAAGAAGTAGAATAATAAAAGGTATGTATTCCAGAAGACCTGTCTCCAACAATTGGAATGTTGTGACCGATACGCCTTCTACAAACAAAAAGGGAATAATCATGACCAAAGCCCAGAAAGCAGACACCTTACCATAGTGATGATGCCAGAATTCCGGCAGGACAAGTGGAAATACGGCAATGGACAGTAAAATACCTGCAAATGGGATTGCCCAAAATATTGAAAGAGCAGCTCCGTCCAGATGGGGTTCTGCATGCACAACTTCTTCGGAATTTGCTAACAATGCCATCGGGAGGATGATGAAGATCATCACCATGGTTTTCCGTATTAATTGACGCTTCGAAGCAATATTCATCCGATTTTATTCCTTATGACTACGATTCCTGTAAAATGCGATTTTCTACCGGTGTGAATCAAAATTTGGGTTCTGCAGATATGGAACTGTATTGGAGTACAGTCGTAAATATACACATGCAAATAATCCTATCCATCATAGTTTTGGCTCTGGCAATCGGCGGTATGTCGCTGGGTGTTATCTTTGGACGACATCCACTGAATGGCTCCTGTGGCAGTGAAAATGGCTGTGAGATTTGTACCGGCGATCATGCGTGTCAACAAAAACCTATTCCGATAAAACTACCGAAGTAATTCCTTCATTCCGGTACTCGTCCTTACACGGAACTGGTCCGTACCTGCCCGAATGATGAGGAGCGCCTCCAATCCCGGATGCGCATTAATTAATCGAATACCCGGCTCTTCCCCCAATATCATTAATGCTGTGGCCAATGCATCTGCGGACGCACAATTCTCAGCTACAACGGTAGCTGAAGCGACATTACTTTCCGACGGATAGCCGGAGTGCGGATCAATAGCATGGGAATACCGTTTCCCGGCATAAAGATGAAACGCGCGATAATCACCACTAGTCGCCACTGAACCTTTACTAATCTGGATAACAGATTCCAGGTTTTCACCCGGCAATGATCCATCTGTCGGTCGATCAATTCCGATAGACCAATCTTCACCAAATTTATCCTTGCCCAAACAGCGAACTTCTCCACCAATTTCCACGAAATACTGTTTAATATTTTTCAAATCCAGGTAGCGGCTTACCTGGTCAACACCGTACCCTTTGGCAATTGCATTCAGGTCCATTGAAATGTTGTTTCGGGTTTTGGTGAGATTCTGGCCATCCAGTTCTACAAATTGGAGCCCAATTTTTGACCGGGTTTCCTGGACCTGTGCCGGCGAAGGTGGTTCCCAAAATGCATTGGATTCCGGACCAAAACCCCACAATTTTATCAACGGATAGACGGTCACATCAAAAGCACCATCCGTTAATTCCCAAAAATGTTTTGAGAGTTTCACTACGTGTGCAAATCCAGACGAAATGACCAGCGTGTCTCCGGATTTCATCCGGTTAAAATGTGATATCTCACTTTCCGGATCGTACGTTGACATTTGAAGATTAACAACGGCCAGAACCGAATCAATACCGGACTTCAGAGCATCCATCTCAGTCAATTTGGACAACTTCAACGTGATGTTGTATGAAGTTCCCATCGTGAATCCACTGATCTTGACCCAATCTTTGGGAGTTGAACACCCACTGATCAAGAAAATGATAAAAAAGCCCAACGTGGGTCGGGCTTTTTGAAAGATCCTATTCAAGGCTTATCCAAAATCATCGTATGCGATCATTTCAGGTTCTACGCCCAAATCGTACAGCATCTTATTTACTGCAGCGATCATGGGAGGCGGACCACACATATAATATTCAATCTCGGTGGGATCTTCGTGGTTGTTTAAATAATTATCCAGAACAACCTGGTGAATAAACCCGGTTGGTCCCGTCCAATTATCCTCCGGTAAAGGTTCCGACAGTGCGACTGTATAAGAAAAATTGGGGAATTCCTCCGCAAGAGCTTTGAAATCCTCATCATAAAACATTTCGCGTAAGGACCGTGCTCCGTACCAGAAACTGATCTTCCGGGTGGAGCGCTTTGTTTTCAGCAAATCAAACAGATGACTGCGCATGGGGGCCATTCCGGCGCCACCGCCGATGTACAGCATTTCCCGGTCCGTTTCCCTGGCAAAAAATTCCCCATAAGGTCCGGAAATAACCACTTTGTCACCGGGTTTCAGATTGAAAATGTAAGACGATGCAATCCCCGGAGGTGCATCGGGCGCCCAAGGCGGTGGTGAAGCAATCCGGACATTCAGCATAACAATATTGCCTTCTGCCGGGTGATTCGCCATGGAATACGCACGGAAAACCGGTTCATCATTTTCCGCATGATATTGCCAGAGATTGAATTTGTCCCAGGCATCGCGGTACTCGTCTTCTACATCAATTTCCCTGTAGTCCAATTTGTATTCAGGAATATCAATCTGAATATATCCACCGGCTCTGAAATCCAGGTTTTCTCCGGGAGGTAATTCGATAACCAGTTCTTTAATAAAGGTAGCCACATTCGAGTTGGATCGAACTGTGCATTCCCATTTCCGTATGTTAAAGATTTCGTCAGGAATATGAATCTTCATATCCTGCTTGACCTTCACCTGGCAAGCTAAGCGCCAGTGGTCCCGGGCCTGGATTCGATTGATGTGGTTGGTTTCGGTTGGCAGAATATCACCACCGCCATCGGTAACCTGACATTTACACATGGCACAGGTGCCGCCTCCACCGCAGGCAGAAGGTAGGAAAATGTCTTTTCGCGCCAGTGTTGTAAGCAGTGTACCACCGGGATTGGATGTGATCGATTTATCCGGATCTCCATTGATCTCAATCGTCACATCACCCTGGGGAAGCAATTTCTTTTCGGCAAAATTCAGAAGGGTGACCAGGATCAGAATCAATCCTGTGAAAATCACCACTCCACTAATCGCAGTAACCATAAGTGTCCCCTATAAATCGATTCCGGAGAAAGCCATGAAGGCCATGGACAACAAACCGGTTAAAAGCATTGTAATTCCTAATCCTCTCAAACCCGGAGGCACATCCGAGTAACGCAGTTTATACCGAATCGCCGCCATAGATGCAATCGCCAGGAACCAACCGGCACCGGCGCCGAATCCAAATACAGTGGATTCACCCAAGGTGTAATTCCGTTCCACCAGGAATAAAGAGCCACCCAGAATCGCACAATTAACCGCGATCAACGGAAGGAAAATTCCCAGACTCTGATACAAGGCCGGGGCAAATCGATCCAGGATCATCTCTACCAATTGGACCATGGCTGCAATGGTGGCAATAAAGACGATGTACTCCAGATAACTTAAGTCCACATTCGGCAGCCCGGCCCAGGCTAAGGCACCATCTTTGAGAAAGAAATTGTATAAAGCCCAGTTCACCGGTGCGGTAATGGTTAAAACAAAGGTTACGGCAAATCCAAGTCCAACGGATGTTTCCACTTTTTTGGAAATGGCCAAAAAAGAGCACATCCCCAGGAAGTAGGCCAGGAGGATATTTTGAATAAATATCGATTTGACAGCTAATGAAATATAGTGTTCAATCATTTCAAGCTTCCTCCACCTTATGCGTAATCGTTCGTTGCACCCATATGATTAAACCCAGGATAATAAAGGCACCGGGAGAAAGCACCAGCAGTCCCACATTTTGATACCCGGCCTGATAAAATGAATCAGGAATGATCTGAAATCCAAACAGAGAACCGCTGCCAAACAATTCCCGGAAGAAGGAAACCGTAATCAGGATCAAACCATAACCGGCTCCATTCCCCAACCCGTCCAGGAAAGATGCTCCCGGTGGATTCTGCATGGCAAATGCTTCCGCACGTCCCATCAAAATACAGTTCGTAATGATCAATCCCACAAATACGGACAGTTGCTTACTGATATCATACAAGTAAGCTCTCAGGATCTGATCCGCCACAATCACCAGGGAAGCAATCACGGTTAACTGAACAATGATACGCACTTTTCCGGGAATCCATTTCCGCATGGCGGCTAATACCGTATTGGAGATAGTCAGGACGAAGATCACGGCCAGAGCCATCACAATCGATGTCTCCATTTTGACCGTCACTGCCAGCGCAGAACAAATCCCCAAAATCTGTACGGCAATGGGGTTATTCGCAATCAGCGGGTCGGCCAATACCTGCTGGGATTTCCGACTCATGATACTCATGGTTGCACCCCTTTCCGAATATGCTCAAAGAAGGGTTCGTACTCTTCTAAATCTTTTGCCAAAAAGGCCGTTACACCGCGACCGGTCATGGTAGCGCCGGAAATTCCGTCCACTTCGTGAATCGCAGCTTTACTTGTGGGATCGACTTTCCCCTTGATAACCTGTATACTGGTCAGATTGCCCTGATCATCCACAATATGTTTTCCCACAAAATTGGATGTAAACCAGTCTTTCGCGATTTCTCCACCCAATCCCGGAGTTTCACCGTGTTTATAAAAGGTGACGCCTAAAACGGTTTTTCCATCCGGTTTCAATGCCATGTATCCGTATATCGTGGACCACAGTCCTTTTCCGGAAATCGGAAAAGCATAACCTTCTATCTTCCCGTCAACTTTTTTCTCATAGACTTGAAGAGAGCCATTCGGATCCACTTTTCCTTCCTTATCCACTTTCAGTCCCACAATCGAATTTTTGAACGTGGACAGAACTTCCTTTTCTTCCAGTTTATGATTATCCGCCGGAATATGCAGAGAACGGAGGATATTCCGTTTCATATCGATTTCTTCGTTCAGGAGTTGCCGGTTTTTAAGCGACGTCGCTGCCACGGATACCAGCAAACCCAGCACAATCGTCACCAATGAGGTGAATGTCAGAGTATATGCATTACTTCGCATAGCGGGCTGCTCTCCTTTTGATGTGACCTTTAATCACGTAATAATCAATCAGGGGTGAAAAGGCGTTCATAAGCAAAATGGATAACATTGCACCTTCCGGATATGCAGGATTCACGGCGCGGATCGTCACGGTCAGCAGACCGATCATAAAACCATAAATCCATTTCCCTGTGTTCGTGAAACTGCCCGAAACCGGATCGGTTGCCATAAAAACAGCCGCAAACAGAAATCCACCCATCACCAGATGATATTGGGGCGGAATGGTCAGCATGGTATTGGTTGAATATGAACTAAAAATATTGGTGATCATTGCCGTAACCACCAAACCCAAAACAGCGCTGAGCATGATGCGCCAGGAACCGATCTGAGTCATGATAAGAATAAAGGCGCCAACCAGGATCATGAGCGCGCTGGTTTCACCGATAGAACCGGGAATCCAGCCCATGAACATGTTTAACCAGGAAAAATCGAATTGATGCACATTATTCAGCAATTGAACCGCATTCCCGCCAGGAACGGCGGACGGTATTGATAATGCCGTAGCCCCGGAATAGCCGTCGGGACCCAGCAGCCACACTTTATCACCGGAAATGTTTCCGGGATAAGCAAAAAAGATAAAGGCACGTGTTACAAGCGCCGGATTGAAAATGTTTTTACCGGTTCCACCGAAGATCATTTTCCCGATCACCGTACCAAACGTTGTGGCGACGACCAATTGCCAAAGCGGAATCGTTGGCGGCATAATTAACGGGATCAACAATCCGGTAACCAGAAAGCCTTCGTCTACCTCGTGTTTCCGAATGACAGCAAACAAGAATTCCCAAAATCCACCAACCGCATAAGAAACCAACAGCATGGGAATGAACACTTTGGCTCCGATCGCCAGGTTGGCGCCCCAGCCGCGGGTAAGTCCGTTTGCTAAAGCCTGTTGGTAACCGATGTTAATCATGCCAAAAATTGTGACGGGAATCAGAGCGATCACCACCAGGATCATCACCCGTTTTAAATCGACACTGTCGCGAATATGCGGACCGGTTTTAGTCTGCCGGTCGGTGGAATACAAAATGGTATCCAATGCTTCATATACGGGGAAGAGTTTTTCAAGTTTTCCGCCCTTTTCAAACGCAGGTCGGGCGGAGTCTATCGTTTTCTTTAGCCAACCCATCGTTTAACCTTCTTCCTTGATTATCGCGTCCAACCCGCTTCGGACCGCCGCACCCAAATCGATTTTACTGGGACAGGCAAAACTGCATAGAGCCACATCCTCTTCATCAAGCTCCAAAAGACCCAGTTTTTCCATTTCTTCCACATCATTTGCAAGAATCGAACGGTACAGCGGATTCGGCCAGATATTCATTGGCAGGACTTTTTCCCAGGCTCCGATCGGCACCATGGCTCTGAGATCACCGTTTTGCCGTGTATCGAAGTCGTAATCCCCGTGGGTATTTCGAACATAAGCACGGGTTATGGTATATTTTGTTTTCCCGGAACCCAAACGCAACCACCCAAGGAATGGACGTTTATGACTGACCGGCAGTACGGTAAACACCAAATCGTAATAGTTCAAATATTCATCTGACTCTTTTAGTGTTCCGGTGAGTGGATCACCGCTTATCAGCCGTTGTTCACCTTCGTTTAACCGTCCTTCAACCAATTTGGCTACCGGACATCCAATTCGGGTTTTGAGGTGCAACGGTTTCACAACTCCCGGTCCTCCAAATGCAACCATCACGGATGGATCGTATTGACCGGTCAAAAACAATCTCCCGATGATGACAACATGTTGCAATGCAACCGTCCAGTGTACCATACCCGCCTGAATCGGATCAATGTGGTGAATTTGTACACCCACATTCCCCGCCGGATGAGGACCTTCAAACGTATGAAGTTCGCAGTTCTTAGCCTGTGCTAAAGCTTTAGACGTCGCTTTTGCGGAGCGAACCAGATGGACTTTACCTTCCGTTAAATTGGTCAGAACATCCAGACCGGCCTGAAAGGCTTCTTCCTGTCCGGTCAGAACCAAATCAGAATCAGGACTCAGGGGCGCAGTGGGATTACCGGATACAAAAATGGCTTTAGGTATGTCATCCGGAGACGCGATCTTGTTGTAAGGCCGCTGTTTGATCATGGGCCAGCAACCGGCTTCCAACAAAGTCTGAACTACTGAATCACGACCCAGTTTTGTCAGGCTTTCCGCTGAATTGGATTTCCCTTTAACTGCCTGTTCATCTTTATCCAGTTGAATCACCACCGCATCGATGCGGCGCCGGGGACCGTACTCCACTTTCGCCACGGTTCCGCCCCCGGGTGAAGCCCACTTGACCCGCGGGTCTATTTTATCAAAAAATAACGGCTGACCTCGTTTAACGGAATCCCCTTCTTTGACCAGCAGCTTCGGTTTGACGTACCGGAATTGAGAAGGAGTAAGAGCGACGGTTCCGGAAATCTCCAGAGATTCGATTTCTTTTGTCGGAACGCCTGCGATCCGTATGTCGTGGCCTTTTTTAATGACGATATGTGCCATAACTGTTTCGCAATCGTTGATCCATTAAGGTTAATGTGTGAAAAAGAGCAGGGATTGTTTAACCCATTCCGCAACCGGCGCCCAGTAAATCCCTAAAACCAGGGTGGGTACTGCCAGGAGAGTTAAAACAACAGTAAATGTTTTCCCGGGCATTTCCAGTTGTGCTTCCGGTTCACCTTTCAGGTACATCATCAGCACCACCCGCAAATAATAATACAGGGAGATTACGCTGTTGAAGACGCCGAAAATAGCCAGCCAGTAGTAACTGCTCCCGGCTTTAATCACGGCAGCAAATAAATAAAATTTGCCGATAAACCCGGCGGTAGGCGGTAATCCGGTGAGGGAAATCATGAACAAACTCATGACCACGCCCAGAAATGGCATTTTCCATCCCAGTCCTTTATATTCTTCGAAATCTTCGCTGTTGAGCCGATTCTCAACATAGATCACCACAAAGAAAGCCCCAAGGTTCATGAGCAAGTACATGACCAGGTAAATCATGATCCCGAACACACCATCGGAAGACAACACCGGGAGCGCCATCAGCATATACCCGGCATGGGCAATGCTGGAGTAAGCCAGCATCCGTTTCACACTGGTTTGTTTTAAGGCGACCAGATTTCCCAGTGTCATGGTAATCACGGATAGGACAGCCAACAATTGCGGCCAGGGAAGGTCGCCAATGACCGCCCATTGAATTCCGGACACATTCGGAATCGAAAAAATGTCGTGGAAGAACCGGATCAGTATGGCAAATCCGGCAGCTTTCGGTGCTACCGATAAATAAGCGGTCACCGAAGTGGGGGCGCCTTCGTAAACATCCGGTGTCCAGAAATGGAAAGGTACGGCTGAAATTTTGTATCCAAATCCGGCCAGGATCAGGATCGCAGCAATTAAAAGCATGGGATAGGCCGACGGATCAAGCGTTTGCAAACGAGCAGCAATCTGGTAAAACTTGGTGGAACCGGTGAGCCCGAAGAGGTAGCTCAATCCGAAGAGCATCAAGCCGGAAGAAAACGCTCCGTAAATCACATATTTCAACGCGGATTCATTGGATCGTCGGCTCTTCTTAAGATACCCGGCCAAAACAAAAGATGTTAGGGATACGACTTCTATCGCCAAATAAACCATGATCAAATCAATGGCCGACACCATAAGAAACATCCCAAAGGTCATGATGCCCAACAGCATGGCAAATTCACCGCTCTTGGTGGATTCAAGCTCTTTACTGACCCGGGAAATGATCACAACCAGGAAGGTTCCGACCAGCAGCAACACTTTGAAAAATACGCTGAATGGATCCAGCGCCAACGAATCCATGAATAAAGAGGTAACACGACCGGAACCCTGCAGAAGAACCAATAAAAAGGTGACGATCAGTCCGGCCAAAAACCAGCGGCCGGACAGGCGGTCATTTTTCTGATAGGCAATCAAGTCCACCAGGATCACCACAAAGATTGTGGCTAACAATCCCCATTCGGGCCAAAATAACGATAAGCTTTGAAGATTATTCATAGCAGCGCGAGACTAAAAGACGCCTCCCATTTGAGATACGGTAGTGATAATTTCGTTTACCGTGGCTTTGATCATGTCCAGGAAGAGTCCGGGGAAAATACCCAACAGGATAGTGATGACTGCCAGGGGGACAACCGCAAACAATTCGCGGCCGTTAATATCCGGGATATCTTTATACTTCTCATTCAGCGGACCGAAGAAAATCTTCAAATAAGCGCGAAGGAAATAGGCTGCGTTTAACAGAATTCCCAGTGTGGACAAAATGACAATCCAGCGGAAGGCCGGGAAGGCGCCAATGAACGATAAAAATTCACTGACAAAACCGGACATACCCGGAAGCCCCAACCCGGCAAAAAAGGCCACCATAGTCACACCGGCATAGATCGGCATGGCTACGGCCAATCCGCCAAATCCTTCGATTTCCCGATGATGAGCCCGGTCGTAAACCACACCCACCAAAATAAAGAGCATGGCCGAGATGGTTCCGTGATTGAACATCTGGAATACAGCACCACTAAGTCCGGCCTGGGCAGCCTGGGTATTATCGCCATGGGCGGCGCCGGCAGCGATGACAGCCGCCATACCCAACAGGGCGTATCCCAAGTGATTGATACTGGAATAAGCCACCAGCTTTTTCAAATCTTTTTGAGCTAATGCACACAGCGCACCCCAGATTACATTGATGAGTCCCAGGACCGCCAGTGTTCCGGCAAACCACCATACGGCTTCCGGTAGCAGCCCGTAATTGATCCGGAGCATCCCGTACAATCCCATTTTCAACAAAATACCGGCTAAGATAACGGAGATGGCCGTTGGCGCTTCCACGTGAGCCAGCGGTAACCAGGTATGCAGCGGAAAAATCGGGACTTTAATGGCGAAACCGACAAACAACAACACCCAGATCACGCGAATCGCAGAGAAGCCCCACCAGGTCACACCCTGAAGCTGAACCGGTGCAGTTTGCTGTAATGTAATAATATCAAAGGTCTGTCCGCAGGTGAAATAAAGTGCCAGGATCGAAACCAACATCAACACACTACCCACCAACGTGTATAAGAAGAACTTGATGGCTGCGTATTCGCGTTGTGGTCCGCCCCACATCCCGATCAGGAAATACATGGGGAGCAGCATCACTTCCCAGAACACATAGAACAGGAAGAAGTCCAGGGCCAGGAAAACACCGATCATTCCCGTGTCTAACAGCAGGAATAGTGCGAAATAACCTTTGGTGGCTTTTTCGGTCTTCCAACTGACAAAGACAGCCAGGAATGAAAGCAATGGCGTCAGGAACACCATGGGAAGGTTCAGTCCGTCCACACCCAAGGTATAATGGATATTAAAAGACGGAATCCAGTTCAGCTTTTCCAGGAACTGAAACGAACCCAGAGCGGAGTCGAATTTCAGGAGCAATAAAATCGCAATCCACAACTGGAGGCCGGTAGCCACCGCAGCGATCACTTTGATAACATCTTTCCGGTCCCGGGGTACAAAGATCATGGCCACAATACCCGCTATCGGTAACCAGATTAACCAACTTAAAATGTGTGCATCCATCTTACACCTTCATCGATGGGTTAACGTCAGTGTCATTAAAACACCTGACTCAAAATAATGATAACAACGCCCACTGTCGCCAGCAGGATGTAATTCTGTAAACGACCGGTCTGGAACATTTGCAAACCGGTTCCCAAGCCGCGCAAAGTCCGGCCCACGCCATCCACAATTCCCTGGTCCAGACCATCATAATCGGCTTTGCCGACCCACCGCGCCAACCAGGTGGTGAGCCTTCCGAATCCGTCAATGATCCATTTGTCATAAATATCCCAGTCCAGCCAGGCCACCCAATCCGCCAGCTTCAGGAAGGGTTGATACAGGAAGCGGTTGTAAATCTCGTCAACATAAAATTTGTTGTAGGACAAGGCGTGCAGTTTGGGGAATCGGGCGGCCAACTCATCGGCCGAATATTTGCGGCTCCCGTAAATCAGCCAGGCGGCCAAAAAGCCGAAACCGGCCACCACGATCGAAATCAGTGCGGTGGGTAAATGGGCGTGATGTATTTGAGCTTCAATCACTTCCGCCGGAAGCGCTCCGGCGATAGAATTCTGAGCTTCCACAAGTTTATGGAACCAGCCATTGGTCGAAAACGGATTCAGCGACGGCAGGGTGTAGAAAATGAATAGACTGCCGGCGCCTAAGACAGTAAGCGGCAAGGTCATTTCAAAGGGCGATTCGTGAATATGTTCAAAAACCTTTGGATGTTTCGGCTCATGATGGAAAGTCATGTAGATCAACCGGAACATATAAAATGCGGTGATAAAGGCTGCCCCAAATCCAAAGACAGGCAACAGAAAATGTGCCGGATGTTCTTTGGCAAAGGCCAGGGTTCCGGCCAGGATCGCATCCTTGGACAGGAAACCGGAGAAGAACGGGATTCCGGAGATCGCCATTGTGCTGGCCAGCATGGACCAGTAGGTAATGGGCATCTTCGCTTTCATTCCGCCCATATTGCGCATGTCCTGCGGGTCCAGATCGTGCCGGTGGGTTTTGTCCAGTCCATGGTGCATGGCATGGATGACGCTACCGGAACCGTAAAATAAATTGGACTTGAACACCGCATGGGTGACCAAATGGAAGAAAGCAGCCACATAAGCGCCGGTTCCCACCGATAAAATCATGTAACCCAATTGGGAAACAGTGGAATAAGCCAGAACCTTTTTGATATCGGTCTGGGTAATGGCGATCAGTGAGGCGAACAGAGCGGTGATACCCCCAATGTAAGCGACGACCAACAATGCATCCGGTGTCATAATCGGATAGAAACGAACCATCATGAAGACACCGGCAGCCACCATCGTGGCCGCATGCATCAACGCCGATACAGGCGTGGGACCTTCCATGGCATCCGGGAGCCAAATGTGCAACGGCACCTGGGACGATTTCCCAACCGCGCCCATAAACAGTCCAACTCCAGCAGCTGTCAATAGCGTTCCGCTGATCTTTCCTGCAGCAACGCCGGAAAACACATCCTTAAACAGGAATGAACCGGTAGCGGTGAACAAAATCATAATCCCAATGAAGAAACCGATATCGCCCACACGATTGGTGAGAAAAGCTTTCATACCGGCCATCGCTGCTGACGGCTTTTCGTACCAGAATCCGATTAGCAAATAAGAACTGAGTCCCACCAATTCCCAACTCACATACAATAACAGCAAGTTATTGGCGAGCACGATTCCGTTCATGGAAAACGTAAATAATGAAAGGTAAGCGTAGTATTTCGAATACTGGGGATCGCCTTCCAGGTATTTGATGGAAAAGATGTGACTTGCACTGGAAATCAGGGCGACCACAACCAGCATAATAATGGTGATGGTGTTGATCAGGAATCCGACCTGAATCTTGAAGGCACCCAGGTCAATCCAAGTAAAAGACGCTTCCTGGTGAAATTCCGGATTGGGATCCAGAAGCATGCTGGCAAACATAGCCAGGGACAACACCAATGTGAGCAGCACAGCGCCGATGGAAACCCAATCTCCCTTTCGCGGGAGCCGTTTCCCAATGAAAATCTGGATCACAAACGCAATCAGCGGAAGCAGGTAAATCGCCAGGGCATATTTGATAAAAATATTCATCGTTTCAGGGTGTCCGCTTCTTCCACATTAATAGTGTGGAAGTGATGATACAAATTGATGATAATCGCCAGCGCAACGGCAGCTTCGGCGGCGGCCATAACGATTACGAAAAGTGCGAAAATATGACCGGAAATGTCCATGCCGTTAAAGCGGGCAAAGGCAATAAAATTCACATTGGCGGCGTTCAAAACCAACTCCACGCCCATGAGCACCGCCACGGCATTGCGACGGGTCATAATGGCAAACACTCCCAGCCCAAACAGGACCACACCCACCAGTAAATAAGTACTCAACTGATCCATTATAAATCCCTCCGTGAAAGGAGTGATGCACCGATCAACGCCCCAAGGAGCAACACACTGGCCACTTCAAAAGGCAACAGGTAATCAGTCATGAGACTGGTGCCAATCATGGCAACGGTTCCCGATGGTTCGGCAGCTTCCTTCATCGCCCATGGCGTACGGATCACCACAAAGGCCAGAAAAGCCATGAGAACCAATGCGACCAGCGTCCCCACACTGCGTTGCATGCTGGTGTGAGAAATATTGACCGACACGATTTTGTGGGTCAGCATAATTCCAAACAGGATCAGGACCAGTATCCCGCCAATATAAATGGCAATCTGGACTCCCGCTAGAAAATCGGCCCAGAGGAAAACATACAATCCGGCAATTCCGAACAGGGTGAACAACAATGCTACTGCAGAGTAGATCAAATTCTTGCTTAAAACAACCAAAAGTGCGGAGCCCAAGGTCAGAGCAATAATCGCCCAAAATGCAACCTGGCTCATGACGCTTCTCCTTCTTCCTCATTAGATTCCGGAACCCGAAGGGCCGCCTCCACTTCTTTATCGGTCATGGCGGCAAAGCGATAGATCAGGTTGTTCCGGTCATATTCGCCGAATTCATAGTCAATCGGATGCTTCCTGGAATTGGGACCGCCGGTCATGTAAATACAGTCTTCCGGGCATGGATAGGTACAGAGGTTGCAATACATGCATTCGGACATATCGATATCGAAACGCTTCACCAACAATCGTTTCTTGGTGTCGTTGGATGTGAGTCCCAGATCCACTTCCCTGGGCGCTTTGATGGTTTCAATCTTAATGCAGCTTACCGGACAGGCCCGTTCGCATTTCAAACAACCAATGCAATCGTCCATGTCCACATGCAACCGGGAGCGGATCACATTGTAGGTCTGGTGATCGAAGCCAATCAACCGCTCCGGTCGCGGCCAGGTTTCCACCGGATATTGAAGGGTAACAAAATTTTTGCGGATATGCAGCAAATGCCGCCAGGTGATGCCCATCCCAATGGCCAGCGTACTCAGCGATTCCCAAATATTAACGAACCAGTGCTTCATCTTAACCCACCAGCAGCTTCCAGAGTCCCACGCCAAAAATATTCAGCATGGCAATGGGGATTAACACTTTCCAGCAGACGTGCATCAATTGATCCACCCGCAAGCGGGGGAAGGTCCAGCGGAACCACATCATGATTAGAATTAAAACGCCGACCTTGGCCAGGAACCAGAACAAACCCCATCCCGCTGACGTGAAGATACCGGGAATGGGACTGGTCCAACCGCCCAAAAACACAATCACCGCCACACCGGTCACTACCAGCATGTTGGCGTATTCGCTTAAGAAAAAGAGAGCCCAGCGCATACCGGAATATTCGGTGTGAAACCCGGCCACCAGTTCCGATTCCGCTTCCGGAATGTCGAAGGGTGTCCGGTTAGTTTCAGCGACAGCGCTGATAAAATAAACCACAAAGGCGATAAAACTGAAGGGATTGTTAAAAATAATCCAATTGGGTAAAAAGCCCCACTGGGTTCCGGTCTGTGCTTCGATGATGGGTTGCATGCTCAGCGTACCGGTCAACATAATCGCGGAAATAATGCTCAGTCCTGCGGGAATTTCGTAACTGACGATCTGGGCCGCGGATCGCATGGCGCCATACAGGGACCATTTGTTATCGGAAGCCCAACCGGCCATGATGAGTCCGATCACACCGAAAGATCCCATGGCCAGAATGTAAAAAATGCCGATGTTCAGATTCACCAGTTCCAAGCTTTGGTTCACCGGAACGGCGGTGAAAGCCAAAAACGGCGCCAGGAAAATGATGAACGGAGCGACAATAAATAATTTTTTATCGGCGGCGACAGGGATGATATCTTCTTTAAGCAATAATTTCAATGCATCAGCGACGGTCTGGAGCACACCCCATTTTCCGGCGTGCAGTCCGGCGCCCTGCCCCATGGGACCCAAACGATCCTGCATGAAGGCGGACACTTTCCGTTCCATGTAAACCGCAAACAAAGCATTGACGGCAAAAACAAGCAGGAGAATAATCCCGGTGATCACCACGGCAGTGATCAGCATCCAGGCCTGTTCTTCACCTCCGGTGAAACCGCTGAGCCAGTGAATCAGGTTGTCAATCGTCATCGGTCGATCTGCCCTAATACAATGTCCAAACTTCCCAGAATCGCGATCACGTCAGAAATCATCCAGCCGGATGCAATTTCACTTAAAACACTCAAGGCCGTAAATGCCGGTGAGCGCATCTTCAACCGATAGGGTTTGGGTTTTCCGTCACTGATGATATAGTATCCCAAATCACCCCGGGGAGTTTCGGTCCGTCTGTAAATGGATCCCTTCGGCGGTCGCACTTTCCTCGGTACTGCTTCGTGGATATCTCCTTCGGGCGGTAGGTCCTTCAATGCCTGGCGAACAATTTTGGCACTTTCCTCCATCTCCCGAGCGCGGACCCAGTAGCGGTCCCAACAGTCGCCCACCGTTCCCATGTCACCTTTGCCAACGGGAATATCGAAATCGAAACGATCGTATATGGAATAAGGATCGTCTTTCCGCAAATCCCATTTGACGCCGGAACCGCGGAGGTTCGGGCCGGTAACGCCATTGGCTATGGCCACATCTTTGGGGAGCACACCGACATCGGCGGTCCGCTCGATGAAAATTTTGTTGTTCATTAAAATATCGGCGTATTCTTTCAGCGCCGGTTCAAAATCATCCAGAAAATGAAAGGCTGCTTCCACGAAACCCACGGGCAGATCGTGGGATAATCCGCCGATCCAGATATAATTATAAAGGAGACGGGCGCCGCAGGTGAGTTCAAACAAATCCAGGATTCGTTCCCGGTCGCGGAACATGTATAAAAACGGCGTAAAGGCACCGACGTCCAGTCCAAAGGTTCCCAAGGCGATCAGGTGGCTGGCGATCCGATCCAGTTCCAGCATGATCACGCGGATGTATTCCACCCGTTCCGGAACCTGGATACCCATTAAGTCTTCCATGGCCACTACAAAACCGTATTCATCGTTCATGGATGCGATGTAATCGCAGCGATCGGTATAGGGAATCGCCTGTTCGTAGGTCAGGTTTTCACAATGCTTTTCAAAGCAACGGTGCAGATACCCGATCACCGGTGTAATCTCGGAAATAATTTCGCCGTCGGTTTTGACATGCAGCCGAAGAACACCGTGTGTGCTGGGATGTTGCGGCCCGATGTTCAGGACCATTTCTTCGCCGTGTGCTATTCCCATCCGGTCTTCACTTTCGGCACCACAATGCCGTGGTAGGTTTGCGGTTCTTCGTAATTCTTCCGGAGCGGCCAGCCTTCCCAGTCATCCGGGAGCAGCATACGCCGCAGATCGGGATGCCCGGTAAAGATAATACCATACATATCATACACTTCCCGTTCGAACCAGTTGGCGATCTTCCACACCTCTGCCACTGTCGGAATTTCCGGTTTTTCCTTCGATGCCAGGATACGCACCTCGCACTTGTGCAGGTGTTCCATGGAATGGAGATTGTAACGTACTTCCAGGTCCGCATCCTCCCCAAGGTCCACACCGGTGATACACTGAAGTGAATCGAATTTCAGGGATTTGTCATCGCGCAGCGCTTGGGCGATGGCGGCCCAGGATTCGGGTGCAACGGGAATATAGACTTCCCCCGGGGTGTCCGATGTGGTGCCTTCCTCCGGTGTCAACACCGCCCCGGGGAATTGTTTGTTCAAATATTCAATAACGGTAGAATTGATCATCCGATTTTCTTTGTCAACGGCCTGTCGTGGCGGATTTTTTCCTGCAGTTTGATCAGCCCATCCAGTAAGGCTTCGGGACGCGGCGGACATCCGGGAACGTATACATCCACGGGAACCACCAGGTCCACGCCTTTCAGAACATGGTAGCCGTATTGCCAGTAGGGACCGCCGCTGGTGGCGCAACTGCCCATGGCAATCACGTATTTGGGATCGGCCATTTGTTCATAAAGCCGCTTGACCCGCAAAGCCATTTTCATGGTGACGGTCCCGGCGACGATCATCACATCGGCCTGCCGGGGCGATGACCGGGGCATCATGCCGATCCGTTCCAGATCGTGACGGCTGGCGGCGGTGGCCATCATTTCGATGGCGCAACAGGCCAGTCCAAACTGGAAGTACCAGGGGGATGTGGACCGGGCCCAATCCAGGAGCTGGTCCAGTTTGGCCACAACAATATTATCTTGAAATTTGTGTTCGAGAACGCCCATCAGTCTCTCTCATTGTCTGCAATGGTGAGTTTGCGATACCGGCCCTGCCCGTATTTCACCTTGAGTTTGACCCAGTCCAGATCGGATTTCCGCCAAACGTAGGCCAGGCCCACAATCAGGATAGCCAGGAAAACGGCCATTTCAACAAAGGCAAAAAGACCCAGTTTCATGAAGACGACAGCCCAGGGATACAGGAAAACCACTTCTACGTCGAAGATGAGAAAAATCAGGGCAATCACGTAAAATCGTATGTTAAACTGGACCCAAGCCGACCCTTCCGCTTCTTCCCCACATTCGTAAGTGGATTGCTTGTCTTTACTGGGATTTGAAGGCGCCAATAAGCGCTGTAAAATCAGGATGATGCTGATAAGGATAATTCCCAGGAGAAGGAATAAAAAGATGGTTCCGAAGTCGCGATACATGTTTTGGGCGTCAAATTGAGCGGGAAATTTAGACAGCCCCTCTTTCGTCAGTCAAGGTAATTGAGAGTCATTTATCCTGAATTCGGGATTGGGTTTAAATAATGGTAATAATTCGACGCAGAATTCTAATCTGAATTATGGAATCCCACGGGAAAATCCCGTGGTACCTTGTAAATTATCCTGATCGCAGGATGATTAAAAATGATTCAACTACGGCCATAGACCGTGGTTTTCTCCATATCGGGATAAGCATGAATATATTGACAATAGGCACACATTTATCTACATTCCGCCATGAAATATTGTAAATGGAATGACAAAAAGAACGCTCAACTTCAACGGGAAAGAGGAATTTCATTCGAACTGGTTAATTACATGATTGAGACTGAAAATATTCTGGCTGTTTTTCGCCGCCCGAATCAGGAGAAATATCCAGGTCAAAAAATATTTGTCATCGATATTGACAACTATGCTTACCTGGTTCCATTTGTTGAAGATGAAGATGCTCTCTTTTTGAAAACCATTATTCCAAGCCGAAAAGCAACCCGAAAATATTTAAGAAAGAAATAATGCCAAAATTTGATAAATATGAAAAAGACATTCTGGAATCATTCGAGAATGATGAATGGATTGAAGACCAAAATCTTGAACAGGAAAAGAAACGATTTGCACGATACGCCCGAAACACACAATTAAAGAATAAGCGTATCAATATCCGTATTTCCGAATGGGACCTTGTTAGACTCAAAGCAAAATCATTGGAAGAAGGAATTCCTTATCAAACTTTGGTTTCCGGTTTGATACACCGATATGTAACAAGAAAGAATACTGATTAGTGTACAATTTTTAATTTTTGCGCCGAAAACCTTTTTCAATAGAATTCCTCTCTAAATACCCTTTCGACCAAGGAAAGGAATTCACGAAATGGATTGCCTGCCAGCGCGAATCCAGTCCGGCATAAGCCGGGGTGAGTTTCTTCAAATTACCCGCTGGATAATCCTGTCTTTAAACATTTTACCTTTATGGTGCCCAATACCGGAAACCAGGTCTGTACATATGACGCGCCGATTCCATTCTTCCCCTTGTGAGAACCAAAACTCGTATTCTAAATTCCCCACCTTATGAATGGCGTAAATGCTCTAATCGCGACGGTTCTCACATATTTACCGAAATGGTTCGCCCGCCCTTTTGCTTCTCCTTACGTCGCCGGAGAAA
>CAZJWP010000008.1:0-16708 GCA_964549745.1 uncultured bacterium
GATCGGGATGTCGTCCCTATGGACGTAATTTACAAGGTACCACGGGATTTTCCCGCGGGACTCCATTCTCTATTGGTGATAAGCATTAAATTTACAACTTCATTTTTTTATCCATGGAATTAAACAAGTTCAAACCACGCCCCAAACCGATCCGTTATTTAGCGGGTTACCTGGCTATGTTTTTAGGTGTGACGGCTGCCCGGGTCAAGGTAAAAGGCCGGAGGAATATCCCGGTTAAAGGACCGTGCCTGGTCGCCATGAATCACTTCAGCATGGTGGATCCGGCCCTTATTTTATACGCGATTCAAAAACCCGTTAATTTCTTAATGGCTTCCGACCAGGACGTGGAACTGATCTATATCTGGGCCGCCTGGCTCTACGGATTCATTCCGACAAACCGCATTAAACTTGCGCCATCGACAATCAAGACAGCCAGGCGATTGTTAAACCGGAATGCCTTTGTTGGAATTTTTCCGGAAGGAAATACCCACAGCAATGTGTTGCGCCCGCCCAAAAAAGGAGCGTTATATATTGCGCATTCAACCGGCGCTCCCATCTTACCGGTGGCGATTGAAGGTGCAGAATTAACCTGGGATGCATGGAAAAAAGGGCAACGGCCAAGCATTGTTGTTCGCATCGGTAAACCCTTTTTACTTCCGGATTTTACCGGAAGGAATCACGAAAGAAATGAATTCCTTCGCCGCAACGGCGATGATCTGATGTTACGTATAGCCGGTTTATTGAGCGATAAATACCATGGTCATTACGCCGGCTGGCCTGAGATTACACAGTATCGATCTGAAAATCGCTTTGCGGACCCTTCTGCCGCCGCACGATCAAATACAATCCCGAAAGCGTAAGCACACCACCGGCCAATGTCATGGGTGGAACCGCTTCCGTCAGAAAAACCCAGGCCAGAATAGATGCGATAACCGGCTCACCCAAAGGCACCGACGCCACAACAGTCGGTCGTATAAATTTGATTACATAGCCAAACAGAGTATGCCCTATAACAGTGGGAATAATCCCCAGCATGACAAGCCACAGAAAATCCTCCGAATGAAACGTAAACACATTGACGGACGTCCCGATCGCCAATAAAAGCAATGTTCCGGCGGCGATCGTATACACCAATCGTGAATAGATCAGAGTGGCCGTGTCCTGGCGGATGTCTTCCGCCAGCATCAACACCAGCGCCATCCAGATAGAACTTAACAGAGCCAGGCCATCGCCAAGATTGCCGTGTAATCCGGCATGCAATCCGCCGGCATTTACCAATAAACCACCCACGACAGCCATGCCGATTCCAATGAGAACCGACGGTTTCAAATGCCGTTTTAAGTAAAGCCGTTCCACGCTGGCGGTAAATACAGGCGCCATGGTTGCAAAGACAGTTGCGTTGGCCACGGAAGTTAATTTCAGCGCTCCGAAAAAGCAGGCAAAGTGTAATCCCAGAAAAATCCCGGCCAATACAGTTTTCTTAACACTGGCTCCGGACATGGATGATCGCGGCCGGAGTGTCGTCCAACTCCACAATACTGTACCGGCAATGGCCATCCGCCAGAAAGCAATGGCAATGGCCGGCAGGTTCGGGAGAAATCTCGCAAAAAGCGAAGAAGTACTGACGGCTAAAAGTGCCAGGAATAATAGAAACGGTGTTTTTCCCGAAGCCATTTTTAGAATTTGTAATAAACTGCCAAAGTCGGTCGTTGAAAGTGTAATCCGATTCGCCAATGTTCGTCGCGGGCGTAAATGAACCCAAGATCAACATTGAGCGGCGGCGGATTAGACGAGTCACCGGAACTCTGATAATATATGGGAACGAAATACTCGTCGTAAAAGACGGATAAGAGCAACTTCAGATTCGTGCGGGCATCATAATCCAGTCCGGCGTAATACCGGGGAATAACCGAATAACCGGGATAAAACGTGAAACTGGCACCGAGGTTGTAATTGATCCTGCCCTGTCCGGATGACTTTAACTTTGAGACGGTATAGGCAAAGAAAAGCTCTCCCCACATTTTATTACCGCTGGAAAAAGGTCCGAATGAAAACATATCGTAATTTGCATATCGGCTTTGAGAGTAATACCAGCCGCCGTTATCGTATAATAAAGAATCAAAGCGGGTTTCCATGGTTATTTTTTCATCCAATCTGAACCATTCTGTATTGGCGTAGGTATCGGATGATTCGCTTCCTGGAATCGTGTCTCCGGAAGCATCCGTTTGCCAGGAATGTGAATACTCCGTCCAGCTTTCTTTATGCCATTTATATTCAGGTGAACCGCGCAGATGGAAATGACCCCCCACAGAGAACGCGCGCATTTTATTGACATCACCGGATTGAAAGATCATGAATTTGGGACGGAAATTAAGGTCACCCGCAAACCAGTTGGCCCATCGTGTTGACAGTTGAAAGCGATTGTTAAATCCGTATGCGAATGAAAAACCGCTGATGTAAAACACGCCTTCTTCCAGTGGAAAGCCGGTTGGATCAAACCACATATCAATCAGCCGTTCGTCGCTGAAATACCAGCGATTGGACATGACGCCGCGGGGCATTGACAGATCGCCTGCGCGCTGAATGTCTATGCGTTCAATCGATGACATGGGGACGGTGATTACGCCAAGACCTGATTGAATCGTAAATCCATCGGCGTTTTCTTTCAGAACAACACCCCGCGTTACATCACCATTTTTCAGGATCAACGTTACGCGATCAGGTTTAATTTTATCCTTTGCGATGGTCAATTCACCAAACGCAGTATTGAGTGTAATGCTGCTATCGGTTTCAGCAATGACCTGTCCGGATATTTTTTCCCCGGACTTTAGAAACAAAGTCTTTGTGTTTTTCTCTTGTGAAAAAACAGAGCCGACAAACAGAAAGAAGGCAAACCATATCAGGGTTGTTTTCATAATTGCCTCAGATGAATTGGTTAGATGAACGATTTTACACTCATTCACCTTCATCGAAACAGTTGATTTCCGGGTTGTGACTGCAATCATGCTTTTGAATCGGTTTCTTGAATTATTCTCCCGGCGGCTGTAGAATACCGGCCAAAATCCGAGGGTGAATAGCATGAAACGATCCACAGTCATATTAACAGCAATCCTAATAACCGTGGCTTATGGTCAGGCGCCAAAAGTTGATAACAGCCTGATTCTTCCGGGAGAGAAGCATTTTAAGAATATAAGACAACTCACTTTTTCCGGCGAAAACGCCGAAGCCTATTTCAGCGCCGACGGCAAAAAACTTATTATGCAGGCCCATGACGGAAAAGGTCTCTGTGACCAGATTTATATTATGGATATTGCCACCGGAGAAAAACACCTGGTATCCACCGGAGACGGTGTCACGACCTGTAGTTACTTCCAATATCCAAACGATGACAAAATCATTTATGCCTCGACGCATCTGGCCGATAAAAATTGTCCCCCCCCGCCGGATTTCAGCAAGGGATACGTCTGGAAGCTCTATCCGGGATTCGATATTTTCAGTGGTGACGTGGATGGATCACGCCTGGAACGATTAACCAACACACCCGGCTATGATGCCGAAGGGACTTATGCCGAGGATGGAAGCCGGATCATCTACACATCCCTGTCCAGCGGAGACTTAGAAATCTGGACCATGAAACCGGATGGCTCGGACAAAAAGCAGCTCACGGATAAACTGGGCTATGATGGCGGCGCTTTTTATTCTCACGACGGGAAGAAAATCGTCTGGCGCGCCTATTACCCGGAGACTGAAAAGGATATTGCTGACTATAAGGAATTGCTTTCGGAAGATATGATCCGTCCCATGGCGCTGCAAATTCGCGTGATGAACGCCGATGGATCGAATAAGGTGCAAGTCACCCACAACCAGGCCGCCAACTTCGGACCCTTCTTTTATCCTGACAATGACCGTATTATTTTCTGTTCAAATTTGGGTGATCCTCAAGGGCGCAATTTTGATCTTTGGGCCGTGAATTCAGACGGCTCCGATCTTGAGCAGATCACTTTCTGCGATGATTTTGACGGTTTTCCCATGTTTAGTCCTGATGGTAAGTACTTTGTCTTTGCTTCCAACCGTAACCAAGCCAAACATGGCGATACCAATATCTTTATTTGCGAATGGGTAAAATGAAAACAGCCGCCGCTCTTATCTTTGCTTTTTTGATAATCTGGTCAGCCGCTCCGGGGCCCGGAAAGAGCGCTACGAATGATCCAGGCTACGCCCCCATCCGGGAAGTTTTGATAAAGAAAGGTCTGCCCTCCTCTTACCTTGACCAGGTCTTCACATCTAACAAGATTAAAGTGCAAGAGGAAGTAGCAGAACGCTTCCGGAAACCTTACGAGAAGAAATCGTACGCTGAATACCGAAAACTGTTTGTCACCGACAAACGGATTTCCCACGGTAGCAAATTTTATGGGGAACATAAAAAGGATCTGCAGGCCGTAGCCGACAGCTTTAATGTAGATCCGGTTTTAATTCTAAGCATTATTGGCGTTGAGAGCAATTTTGGCACACACCATGAAGATTTTTCAGTTTTTAACGCACTGTACTCAGTCATACAATTACTCCCTCAAAAAGCGGATTGGGCACAGAACCAGCTGGTGGAATTTCTGCTGTACTGCTACAAGGACAAAATGGACCCGCACAGTATTTACGGTTCCTATGCCGGAGCCTTTGGATACGGACAATTCATTCCGTCCAGCTTCAATGGCTATGCGGTGGATTTTGACAGGAATGGTATTCGAAATCCCTACGACTGGCAGGACACCTTTGCCAGCGTAGCCAATTACCTGCGAAAAAACGGTTATCACGCCGGAGAGAAGACATTTAGCCGGAAGTCTTCAGCCGGAAAAGCGGTGTGGGCTTATAACCACTCTACCAATTATGTCCGGGCCGTATTGGAATTAAGAGCGGCCCTAAAAAAAGCAATATGAAGTCCCACGGGAAAATCCCGTGGTGTTTTCTATATCGGGATAAATTCGCTTCGGATAACTATTCTATAAATAATACAACCCTACCTTATGCCACCCTGCGATAGGGATTTCAAAGCGTTCCCCCGCCAACTCAAAACCATATCGTTTATAAAAACCGAACGCAGCTTCACGAGCATTGCACCAGATTAAATCGGAATTGTATTCCGTTCTCGCGTATTCCACAACAGCATCAAGGATGAGGTTTCCGTAACCTTTTTTCCGGAAGGCGGGCGCAGTGGCCATTCCCCGCAACCGGACCGCGTCCGGATGGCCGGGATAAGCTTCTTTAAAGACCGTTCCAATCGACAAAACTTCACCGTTTTTAACAACTCCAAAATGCGCTGTATCCGGAGCTTCATCATGATCCCAGAGCGTTGTATCGAAAGGGAGGCCCGGGCGTAATACCTCATGCCGCAAGGGTCGAACCTGTTCTAAACCAATGCGCTGAATCTGAACCGTATCTATGCTTTCAACGGCACACATAGTTCCGGATAGTCAGAGATAATTCCATCCACGTTGCGGTTCAACAAAGATTGAATAGCCGGACCCGTATTGACTGTCCAAACATTAACCATCAATCCACGTTCTTTTGCGTAGCGAACAAGATTTTCATCCACCAGTTCCGCTGTCGGGTGAAGTGCATCAGGGTGAACCCAGTTGATGGTCTTGAACCACTGGCTGGTTTCCATGATGAGTCCGGTAGTAATGGTGGAATCCACCCATTTTACAGCGGCAACGACAAAAGGATTAAAACTGGACACAATAACACGCTGTTTAATAGCGCCGGATTTGATCCACTTCGCAACCTGTCTCCCGGTACGCAGGTCGAATGGCCGGATCGACTTGATTTCAATGTTTAGAAAAACGGATTTGGGGAGCCGGTCCGTCACTTCCAAAAGTTCGTTCAGTCCGGCGGGTGTTAGCGCCGCTTTGCGAACGCCGGTCCGTACCGGACCTAAATCTGCGTAGGTCAATTCATCGATGTATCCCCATCCATCGGTTTCCCGTTCCAGATCGAAATTATGTGAGCAGACCACTTCTCCGTCCACCGTAGACATCACGTCTATTTCCACACCGTCCATTCCGGCGTCTACCGCCGATTTGTAGGCGGGAAGTGTGTTTTCCGGTTCCCGATGCATGGCGCCGCGGTGTCCCAGAAATATCGGTGTTTTTAAATCACCATGGGAAGTACCTGTAGGCCGCCACAGAAAGCGTTCTTTCAGAATCCAGGCGACCAGAACGACCAGAATAAACCAGATTGGGTTCATTTTTCAGGAATCAATAACAGGTGGTCCATGTTCATGGACTTGATCGAGTTTTCATCGAACCAGGTGGTTCGGTATTGACCGGAAATATACATCTGCGCCTGATCCGCATAATGAGGACTTCCGGGCAATCCCGATTCTCCGGTGGGCAGGATCATCTGCGTTTTGTTCAGATTGTCGAAATTCACGATTCGCCGCATGCTGGGACCCAGGACTTGCTGATAAGGATTGAGCAATCGGTATTCGCCGTTATTGATTGTCGTGGATGAACCGCCATTCGGAAAGGGGCCGACGTTTAATTTGAACAGCCAGTTCAGCAAACTTACCGATCCCATGGAGTGGGGATGTGTCAGCGTATGCACAGCGCCCCAGGACCATGAACCGGGTGAAGTACCCACCCGCTGACCGATGTCTTTCATGGCGTCGTGGAATGCCGCTGTTACGATGTCTTCCCGCGTTTCCTTGTAATCCGGTGTCAGAATATTGTCGATCCAATTGGAAGAATCCGCTTCCATGGTCCATTGCAGATTTCTGAGCGGAATCATGGGCAGATCAAGATAAGCCGCAAAAGCATCGGGCCCAATGGCGTCCAGTTCGTCTTTGTAAACATGGATCATGCATTGTCTCAACATGGCCTGGAAAACCAGTGTTGCCGGTGAATCCGCCGATTCGGCGCCGTCCCATTTTTTGAGAAAATCGATTGCAGCCTTTTCGGGTTCATTCGTGGGTTCGGGCAGAAGCGGCAACCATTTAGGCACCATTTCTTTGGCGTAAACGGAGACCACATCAGTCTGGATATTTTCCATATCCCGCACTGTTAATCCGGTCCGATTGCCCAAAAGCTCTTTAATCCGGATTGCGCGGCTGGGATCCGTCCACAAATTGGAGATGTAATAAGGGTAATCGTCATCCACCGTTTTGTTGTTTGCGGTGGCAATCGCTCCTTCCGGCGGATTGAAGAGATAGGGCATTTCATCGAACGGTACATAGCCTTTCCAGTCCCATTGCGAATCGGAGCCGTCTCGCGGGAGCAGTGAGCTGCCATTTTTACGAATAGGAATAATCACCGCCGGACGCCAGCCAATATTCCCCGCTGTGTCCGCCCAAACGATATTCTGGCCCGGAACACTGAATTTTTTAACGGCCTCCGAAAAATCGGACCAGTTGCGCATTTTCGCGAATCCAAACATAGCTTCCAGCTCATGCGTGATTTCACGGCCGGTCCAACACATGGAGACAACGGCATTCCCTTTCTTCAACATGGGGTGAAGATCAGAAATTACCGGGCCGTGCACCGTTTCGCGCACGACGATGGTGGAGTCCTTTCCATCGGGAAGCGGAATAATCTCTTTCCGCAATGTCATGTTTTTCCATTCTCCATCCACCAGATATTGATTGGGGCGTTCCGGATCGGTTGTTTCGGTGAAGAAGTCAATATCATCAACCATGACATTTGTAAAACCCCAGGCACAGGAGGCGTTTTGTCCAATGACCGGTAACGGCATTCCCGGGAGACACACGCCGCTCACATCGATGTCACCGCCCTTCAGGTGCATTTCGTACCATTTGGCCGGTTGAGTAAAGCCAAGGTGCGGATCGTTTGCCAGCAACGGTTTTCCCGACCGGGTTCGGCTTCCGCTGACCACCCAATTATTGCTTCCGATGCCTTTCCCGTTGGCGCCGGTGAATTCCCGTACTTTCTTTTCCGATTTTTGTACAGCTGCGAAAACAGAAGTGAATCCCGGAGGAACAGAGCCCGCAATGGTTGGGTAATCTTTCGGGTAGGGCGGAAGAAGTTGTTTCAACATATCGGTACCATAGTTTTCTTCCACAGCGCCAAATAGAATTTCCGGCTTCCACGATTGTTGAAGATCATGCGCCATTAATCGCGTATAACCACACACCGTAGCCGGCGTCCACAAGGGCGCATTTTTTCCGAGGATACGTAATTCCAGCGGAGGATCGTCTTCCGAATCTTTGATATACTGGTTAATCCCATTGCAGTATATCTGAACTTTTTCTCTGATCTCCGGATCCATAGCATCGGCCAGTTTTTGTGCAATTTCCGGAATTCCCCAGGTCCGCAGATAAATATCCGAACTTAAGAGATCAGGACCGAAAAGCATGGACAGTTCGCCATTCACGGCCGCTGAAATAACCGACAATTGAAAGAGCCGTTCGCGGGCGACAACATAACCGGCGGCGAAAAGCAGATCGTCTTCATTGTTGGCAAACACATGAGGAACGCCATAGTCGTCGGTGTAAACATCCACCGGCGTGTTTAAGCCGTTAATTTCCAACGTGCCGGTATAGGCGGGCAGTTGGTGGGTGAAGTGAATGTGGAACCAGAAGAATACGGTCAGAGACAGAATGAGGATGACCGCTAAAATCAGACGTGTTTTAAGTTTCATGGCATGATCTTTTGAATCGTTGTGAAGAAATCGGGAACCGATGTTATTCAATTTAGAGAAAATCCGAGTTTTGACGAAATGGTTTAATTCAGTGAGGCGTAACAAGTCAGGCATAATTATTTAATCAAAGCATAGAGACATGTGATCTATAAATAGAACTCTTTACGGGCATGGAAAAACATAAGGACAAGCTTGAAACCAAAAACCTTTGAGCGCTGCCTGATGTCTTCCACATGCCATTTCTTGTTGGAATGCCTCTGCATCTTCGTCTAATTTTGCCCCGTTCGATCAGCGAAGATTCCCGGACTTACCTTTTCAACCAACGATAGGATACCATGTCAAAAGGCGTTACTTCCCCCAAAAAAGATTTTGCAGCCTGGTACACGGATGTAATCACCCATGCCGATCTGGCCGACTATGGCCCGGTGAAAGGAACCATGGTGATCAAACCCTACGGTTATGCACTGTGGGAAAACATTAAACAAGCTCTGGATTCCATGCTTCAGGAAAGCGGTCATGTGAATGCGTACTTCCCATTATTTTTTCCAAAATCCTTTTTAGCCCGGGAAGCGGAACACGTGGAAGGTTTTGCAAAGGAATGTGCCGTTGTGACCCATACCCGGCTCAAGACCACGGATGACGGGAAGCTGATTGTCGACCCCGAATCGAAGCTGGAAGAAGAAGTGATCGTCCGGCCTACAAGCGAAACTATCATCTGGTCCATGTATAAAAAGTGGATCCAATCCTATCGCGATTTGCCGCTCCTGATTAATCAATGGGCCAATGTAGTTCGCTGGGAGATGCGAACCCGGCTTTTCCTGCGGACGACCGAATTTTTGTGGCAGGAAGGGCACACCGCCCACGCCACGGCCGTTGAAGCGGAAAAGGAAACACTCCGCATTCTGGAATTCTATCGGCAATTGGCTGAAGACTACATGGCCATTCCGGTTATTACCGGGATCAAATCCGAATCGGAGAAATTTGCCGGGGCGGACCGAACCTATGCCATCGAAGCCATGATGGGCGATAAAAAAGCCTTACAAGCCGGAACCTCACACAATCTGGGTCAGAATTTTGCCCGTGCCTTTGATGTCACGTTCCAGAATGAGCAGAATAAAGAAGAACTTGTGTATGCCACCAGTTGGGGTGTCAGTACGCGGCTTGTTGGTGCGGTGATCATGGCCCACGGCGATGAAAAAGGATTGCGACTGCCACCAAAAATTGCACCAATCCAGGTCGTGATTGTCCCGATCTACCGAAAAGACGAAGACCGGCAGGCCATCATTGATTATCTAAAACCCATAACGGATGAATTGAATGATTTGAATATTCGCTTCAAAGAAGATTGGAGCGATGCCTCTCCCGGATTCAAGTTTAATGAATGGGAAATGAAAGGTGTGCCACTGCGGTTAGAGATCGGACCAAGAGACGTACAGAACGAAAAAGCGGTTTTGGTTCGGCGGGATACCGGCGAAAAGCTGTTCATTGAAAAGAATGCTCTGGCTGAAAAAATACCTGAACTGTTGGAGGACATTCAAACCGGATTATTCAAGCAGGCGCTGGAATTTCGCAAAACGAATACGCACACTGTAAAAGATTACCAGGAGTTTAAAGAAATCATCAACGGAGACGGCGGATTTATTCGCTGCGGTTGGGATGGTACGGCAGAAACAGAAGCGGCGATCAAGGAAGAAACCAAAGCCACCATTCGATGTATTCCCCTGGACGAAAACCCTGAGAATCTAACCTGTATTTACACCGGAAAACCGGCGCAGCACGAAGTGATCTTTGCCAAAGCCTATTAGGCTTTACTTTGACAAAGCGGGGAAGCAGTGTAGATTCCCCGAACATTTATCAGAATTGCAAAATCATGGTTGCACAAACACCGGCGATTGTTCTTAAATCCTTCCCATACGGAGAGACCAGCCTTATCGCCCGTTGCTTTACCCGCGACTATGGTAAAATCAGTTTGCTGGCCCGCGGAGCGCGGCGAAATAAATCACCGCTGACCGCCAGCTTTCAACCGGGGAATTACCTGGAATTGGTCTTATCTATAAAAGAAACCCGTGAATTGCAGATACTGAACAAGGCTACGTTTATTGAAACCTGGAACAGTTTTTCTGATGATCTGAAGAAAATGGGGTACGCTTTATCGGTGATTGAGTTGGTGGATCGCTCGATTACCGATCGGGATGTGCACGAAGATTTGTTCGATACACTGGTGGACACATTGCGCACTATCCAGAATCAGAATGAGCGGCTGAACCTGGTTTTCTGGCAGTTTCAACTACGGCTGCTCACCTTTCTGGGCTTTCGCCCCGATTTGAAGCAGCGGGAAATACACGGAGTGCGGCTTCCCGATCCAAAGGGCGGACCGAACAGTTTAAAAATCCTGGAACTCATGGCCGGATCGATTCAGGATGTACCCGGCAATCTGCACCCCACAGCCAAAGACCGTAAAACGATCCAGGACTATCTAAGCGCCTGTTTCCGTGTCCATGTGGAAGGTTTTACGGAATTGAAATCATTCAAAGTGTTAAGGGAATTACTGGCGTGAAGTGTCAAACAGTCAGGGGAATATTGACCGTTGAAGACGGTCGTTCCTTTATTCTGGGTGAAGACGGAACCCGGTACTTTGAAGATGATCCGATCTGGTCCGGTTACACAAAGCATTGGACCGGCAGAAAAGTATACGGGCGTTTGCTTGAAGAAAAGGATTACGAAACAAACAAACCCATGGCCATTCTCTGGCCGGATGAGCCTCGTCCTGAGTCGCCTTTTGTTGAATTCTATTATAATGAGCGCCTGGTCAAATACATGGCTTCTACATTTGGACACAACGCCATCAATGTGGACGGTGGGATATACAATTTTTCTCACAAGATCAACGAGAATGAGGTGATGTCTGAAGAGGAATTCTTTTACCGTCCGGCATTGGGCGAATTCGCGCCCTCTCCGCGGACCGGCATGTTTGAGGTACCGGAGGAAGGTCCGCCCTATTTCGATAAATTCGGACGGAATTTCATGCGAACGATTCATGTGCTGGAATTGAAAGGTTTGGACACAGAACAGCTCAAGTCTATCTATGATCGTGAATTGGACGTCATTCGAAATACACCGCCCAAACCTGATCGTCCCGATCATTATGCGGATTTCAGTATCTGGAATCGCAGCTGTTCCACAATTATCCGTGACGGCCTGAAGGAATTGGGTTATCCAAAAATTTCAGGAATTTTTCCACACGACCTTTTTGTGTCAGCCGCAACCGTATTCAGCCGGGAACAAAAGCTTTCGGTTCGGATTTACCGGCGCAAACAGTTGACGGTTCCGGAGGCTGAACCCAGCGCATCAGGGCCGTTCACCAACCCGGTGAACATCTTTCGGAACCGTAAGTTAGACTACACCTCTGTATGAGATATCAGTTCCAATCCGAATACGGCCAGCATTCCTGGCATCCGCGTATGTTTACCGACGTGATCAAGATTTTGGTGATCTCCAATCTGGTCATGTTTGTGCTGAAAGTGCTGGTGGCCAGCCGCCTGGATTTGGTACCGATTTTTGGACTTTCCTCCGATACAGTGTGGCCTTTGATCTGGCAGCCGGTGACCTACATGTTTATGCACGGAAATATCTGGCATGTGGGCATCAACATGCTGGTGTTGTGGATGTTTGGTTCGGAACTGGAACTGATCTGGGGTAAACAGGAATTCATCCGGTATTACTTTATTACCGGCGTGGGCTCGGGACTGGTGTGGCTGTTGTTTAATCTTGGAAATCCCCACAGTGTGCTTATCGGCGCCAGCGGTGCGATTTATGGTTTGCTTCTGGCATACGGCTTGCTCTTTCCAAACCGGACGGTCTATCTGTATTTCGTCATCCCGGTAAAAGTAAAATGGCTGGTAATTTTTCTGGGAATTGCTGCGTTTGTCTCTTCATTTGACACAACATCCAATATCAGCAATTTGACCCATTTATCCGGCATGGCGATCGGGTATTTCTACATGAAAAAAAATCTGCGCTGGACGCGTTTTTCTTTCCATTTTCGCAAGCGGATTGAGGACCTCAAAGCGAAGCTGGAAGAGCGAAAGCAACAAGAAGCGCTGGAAGCGCAGCAGGAAATTGACCAGATTCTGGATAAGATCAACAAGGTGGGAATGAAGGGGTTGAACCCGGAAGAAATAGAAAAACTGGAAAAAGCCAGCCGGAAAATGTCACGCCGGCAGAAGAAAGATTAGCTTAACGCAGCAAAACCAGTTTCGGATGAGCTTTAGAGGCGGCTCCATTTTCTTTTATCGATAAAAAATATATTCCGCTGGCAACGTTCTGATGTTCACTATTTGTTCCATCCCACAAAAGCGAGTAGGTTCCGGGAGCATACTCCCGATCCGTCAAAATTTTGATTCTCCTCCCCCGTAGATTGTAAACTGATATTTGAACGCGCTCTGTTGTTCCAACCTCCAGAGGGATGATGGTTTTTGGATTAAACGGATTTGGTTTTGGTTGACGTAAAACAATCCCGGGTTTTTTGGCTTTTATCGAAACAGTCGTATAGGAATGAATAATTCCATCCAGATCTACGCTTTCCAGTATGTATTGATAATGAACATCCGGAATGACGCTAACGTCCCTGTACTTGTATTGAAATCCCTGGGACGTAGATCCGTGCCCGCGAAGCTTGTCGCAGGTTATATAGTTTTCTATGAGCTGCCAACTTGAATCATGATCGTCAGTTTTTCGCTTAATAATAAATCCAAGATTTTCTACTTCGCTCATGGTTGTCCATTGTAAGAGAATATCACCGTTATCAGGCCGCCCCTCAAATGACCCAAGAACAACGGGCAGGGAAGAATCGTTTTGTCCGGGGTTGGCATAGCCCGGTGTACGATTAACTAAAGTTGTGCCGCCAACTTCAGCATCTGTAACCCAATTTGAAGCCAAATCATTGTTAAAATCAGAACCGTTGGAAAAATAGGAATCTTCATCTTCCGTTCCCGAAATGGCGCTGGTCCAGGTTAAACCGGGGGGAACATCACGTTCAGAACCCCAACTGACGTAATCTATCGGCACTTCTCCGGCATCCTTTTCGCCTGGTGTTTGGTCATCGTCCTGAACGAGAGCAATCCCATCGCCCCCGGCGGCAAGACTAAAATTCCCGTGTTTTACAATATTATTATTGGCAGAATAAAGGACGATTGATCCATCGCCGGCATCGGTGTCGTCAGTTCCGGGACCTTTTACGATGACAATGTAAGTTCCTGTGGTAAGAGAAGAAAAATAAGTGGAAGTGCCGATTTGAAGGATTCCCTCCCCGGGTGATATAGAAAGATTAGACCATTCTTCATCCGTGATATACCAATTTCTCATATCAACCGGCCCGTTTACGACCAGGAGTTCAACCCACTCCCGAGACATGTCAATACCATTGATTGTATCAGTGATACCGCCATTGTCATTATACTCATTTATAATCACATCGTTAGGGTTTTGACCCTTGATCATTCCGAATAATACCAAAGCTGAAAATAGTTTAATTCCATACTTCATAATGACAACCAAACGTTTAATGCTATGATAAATCTTTGTAAAATAACCAAATATTATCGGATAATCAAGTTGGTCACTTATTAGGAAATAAAATATGTCACTATATATAAATTCTAACCCGCGTGAATTGTGAAACAGCGATCATACATTAGAAAACATTTAAGCATTACTGATTCAGCAGTATAAGGAGCAAGCATGGATTTCGGCACAGCGATCGGATTAGTCATTGGTTTGGGTTTGATCTTTTTTGGTATGTTTGATTTCCAGACTTATTCGGTTCCCCAAACATTTTTCAGCGGACAGGCCATTGCGATTGTGTTAGGCGGTACATTAGCGGCGACGGTCGTGAATTATCCCATGAAACAAGTCTTACAGATGTTTCGCGTTGCCTGGAAAGCGTTTGGCAAAGGAATGGTTGTGGATGTGGAGGAGATCATCGATCAACTGGTGGAGTTCGGCCGCCGGTCGAAGAAAGACGGCATTGTCTCCCTGGAAAGTTCACTCCCACAGATTAAAAACCATTATATGCGAGTGGGGCTTGAACATGCCATGTTGGTCCGGGATCCGCAAAAACTGGAATTGTATCTGGACAGCGAAATGGATAGCATGTCAAAGCGTCATCAGCGCGGGCAGGAAATGTTCTACAATATGGGGACCTACGCCCCGGCTTTTGGATTGCTGGGAACGGTGATGGGATTGATACTGATGATGACTCAGCAAGCGCAACAGTCAACGGTTGCCAGCTATGCCTCGCAGATGCAGGGTTCCATGGGCGCGCTTCTCCATGGCATGGGAATCGCTCTGGTTACCACATTTTACGGCGTACTTTTAGCCAACCTGATCTTTATCCCCATCGCCGGTAAACTAAAATCGCTTTCCGATGAAGAAATCTATCTCAACGAGATCATCAAAGCCGGGATTCTCAGCATCAATGCCAAGGAAAACCATTATCTTATTCAGGAGAAATTGAAGACATACCTGGAGCGGGAGAAGCGAAAGGAAGACTAAATGGCCCGGCGCAAATCCAACGGAAATGGTAATCATCACCAGTCGAACTGGATGGTGACCTATGCTTCGTTGTTAACAGCAGTGCTGGCGTTTTTCATGCTGTTTATCGGCAAAGCCGAGAATGAAGCTGCAGCCACATTCAAATTTCCCGAGCGCCTTAAGTCTCAGCTCTATGGTCAAATTAGGAAAGTGAAGGAGCAACAAAACCTGGACTGGCTCTATGTTGAAAATACCGGGACCAAGGGGATTAAGTTGCTCATTCCATCCAAGATCGGTCGGTTTCCCATGTTTGAGTCGGAATCAGACCGTATCCAACCCCTGTTTGAACCCTACCTGGCTCAGGTTGTGACGGTCATTAATTCGTTGGGACTTGAGAACATTCCGAAAGATTATGCACCGATTATCAATAGGTTGAAAGAGAGCGGGAAGGCGATAAATATTGAGGTCACAATTGAAGGTCACACGGACAGGTTGCCGCTTCACACAACGCGATTTCCAAGCAACTGGGAACTGAGTCTGGCTCGATCATATGAAGTCTTACATTATTTCCAAAGCCACACCTCCTTGCCCCGGAATTATTATTCTCTGGCCGGTTACGGTCCATTTCATCCGTTGAGAGATATTCGAAATCTGGATGAAAATCGAAGAGTGGAAATTTATATCAATGTACAAATGGTTGATTTGACAAAGGGCGAACATGTCTGATACTGCCGCTAAAATCAATATAATTTCCCAAAGAGCCCGGAAAAACTGGCTCCTGAGTTACGGGGATATGATCACCCTGCTCATTACGTTTTTTATCATGTTGATCATTCTCCGCGCCGGGAACGCCTCTAAAATCCATAATTGGGTGGATCAACGTATTACCGAATCCAGCACGGAATTGGGCCAGGTAATCCGCGAACAGGATTTTAAGGGAATCAGTCTGGTTCGTGATACCAAAGGAATTCATCTTTTGCTGCAGGCGGAAACCATGTTCGACCAGGGCAGCGCCGATCCAAAAGTGAATTTGCAACCGTTTCTTAATGTCCTTGGCGCATCGATTAAAAATATTTCCATTTTTCGTCTCGAAAGTGATCCCACCAATCGTGAATTCCTACGGGAGCTGGAATCGGTGGGATATGAGTGGAGTGCGGAAGTGCGGATTGAGGGCCACACGGATAACGTGCCGCTATTGCCCGGTTCGGATTTCAGGGACAATTGGGAACTCAGCGCGGCGCGGGCCCAGTCAATCCTGAAAATTTTACAGAAGACATCGCGATTACCCGAATCGGACTTTGCAGTGGCTGGTTATGGTGAATACCAACCGCTGACATCCAACGATACAGCGATCGGGCAGGCCCAAAATCGCCGGGTGGAAGTGATTATCACAGCGTCTTTGGTCAAGACGCAATAGAGTTTATTCCGATATAGAGAAAACCGCGATCTATGGCCGTGGTTGAATCTTTTTCAATCATCCCGCGATCGGGATAATTTATAAGGTCCCACGGGATTTTCCCGTGGGGCTTCA
>CAZJWP010000008.1:16808-18718 GCA_964549745.1 uncultured bacterium
ATCCCGCGATCGGGATAATTTATAAGGTCCCACGGGATTTTCCCGTGGGGCTTCATTTGGATTTTGGCTTTTCGATTACTTTAAAAACACGTTCACCTTTACGGGCCATTCGGTATTTTTCCCGAGCCAGTTTTTCAATGTAGTCCGTATCCGTTTCCAATCGATTTTCTTCCTGTTTTAACGCTTTCTGCCGCGCACGTAATTCGGTGATCTGTTTCTGGACCTCCGCTCGCTCCTGGCGAATCTTGATCAGCCGGTAAATTCCATGATCACCGATAAAAAGCATGATAATAACAATGACGGTAGTCAGGAGAAATATTCCCCACGCCGGCGAGGAATTTTTCCGCTTTTGACGAATACGTTTTGTAACCGAAGATTTGCGTTTTTTTCGCGCCATCAGGAGCGGCCTAAAACCTCCAGGCTTGGAAAGTGAGCCTTTTCACCCAGTTTTTCTTCGATTCGCAGGAGTTGATTGTATTTACAAATCCGGTCTGTCCGGGAAGCAGAACCTGACTTGATCTGACCCATGCCCATGGCGACCGCAAAATCGGCAATGATGGTATCTTCCGTTTCGCCGGAACGATGAGAAATCACGGCACCGTAATCGTTTTTCCGGGCCAGTTCCACGGCCTGGATGGTCTCGGTAACAGTACCGATTTGATTCAACTTGATCAGGATCGAATTCATGATATTTTCATCGATCGCTTTTTGGAAAAGGCGAATATTGGTTACGGTGATGTCATCTCCAACAACCTGGATCCGCTTACCTAAAGCTTCATTCAGGACTTTCCACCCTTCCCAGTCGTTTTCATCCAATCCGTCTTCCAGGGAAACGATGGGAAATTGTTCAATCAAACCCTGATAATAGGTTACCATTTCTTCTGAAGTGAGTTGCCGGTTTTCCGAATCCAGGTGGTATTTACCGTCATGATAGAAAGCGCTGGCCGCGGAATCCAACGCTATATAAATATCTTTCCCTGCTTTGTAGCCGGCATTTTCAATTCCTTCCAGGATCACTTCAATCGCCTCTTTGTTGGAACGCAAATTCGGAGCAAAACCGCCCTCATCACCGACAGCAGTGTTTAATCCGCGGCCGTGCAGTACTTTTTTAAGATGATGAAAGGTTTCCGCGGCCATCCGCAATGCCTCGCGAAAATTGGGCGCTCCCAGAGGGAAGATCATAAATTCCTGGATGTCCACATTATTATCGGCATGTGTACCGCCGTTAAGAATGTTCATCATGGGGACGGGAATTGTGCAGGATGAATTTCGGCAAAGATATTCGTACAGTTCTTTCCCGGCGCTTTTTGCGGCTGCGCGAGCCGCTGCCATGGACACACCTAGAATTGCATTGGCGCCCAACTTGCCCTTGTTGGCTGTGCCATCCGCCTCGATCATTGCCTGGTCCAGGGCTTCTTGATCGGTAACATCCATACCGGGCACGACCCGATTGAGAATTGTGTTTACATTTTCAACTGCTTTCAGCACACCTTTTCCCAAAAAGCGTTTCGGATCGGCGTCACGCAATTCCACGGCCTCCTGCTCACCGGTGGACGCGCCGGAGGGCACCGCCGCTCTTGATGTGATCCCGCTTTCAAGTTCCAAATCCACTTCCACGGTTGGATTTCCCCGTGAATCCAAAATTTCCCGGGCGTGAACGTTCTTGATCGTTGTCTCAGACATAATTTCTACTCCCAAATTTTTAATTGCTATGGGTCAAAAAATGACGATGATCGTCGCCGCAAATCTACGGATTTATCCATGGTATATGGTAGATGGAAGATGGAAGAGGGGGATACTTTGTTGCGTTCTGGATGTAAGTATAAGAATTGACAATTTACTTCAATACATTAATTGTCCTTTGACGCCACCCTTGAAAGATTTGCTTTCTTTACTTAAACCTTAAACCT
>CAZJWP010000008.1:18818-24475 GCA_964549745.1 uncultured bacterium
AAACCTCGTTTTCCGGGTTATTCCTTAGCATCAGTCGAAAGAAAGGCTTAGATTTAGCTGAATAATTTTTTTGTCGTGAACAAAGGGACATCGGTCACTTTCTTTGAGGGAATTATGTTAAAACGAATTTTTTCGACACTGGGAATCGCCGTTCTCATTGCCTTCACCTTGCAGTGCAAGGTGGATAGCGGCCACATTACCGGACCATCTGTAGACCAGGACAAATACCTGATCTACAAATCATTTACTGCCGGATCGCAAACGCTGTACAATGGCGGAGATACAACTACTGTTCGGCTGAAAGTGGTCGATGGCTCCGATCAACCGGTCGGCAATATTGCAGCCGGTTTTGATGCCCTTTTGGGAACGATTACAACCTCAGACACTACCGACACACTGAACGGGCTTGCCACGGCGCTTTATACATCACCGGATAGCGCCGGTATTGACCGCATTTTGGTCTCTACCGGGAGCAAAGAAGATTCCCTTTATATATTAGTTGTCGATCGCAATCTATCTGTAAACCTGTCTGTCAATGAGGATTCCACAGATGTGTTGGCCGACGGAGTATCGCATATTCAAGTCACCGGAAAAGTGACCAATTCAGCCAATAAAGGCCAACAGGGAATTACAGTCTATTTCACAACCACTGCCGGGAAAATCACGGGAGCCGTTACGACGGCGGATACAACCGGAGAAGCAATTGCAACGCTTACAAGTCCAGCCCTAACCGATTCAATAGATGCCACGATTCGTGCATCTTTAGTTCCTATGTCAACTGCAAACAGGCACATTGGAGGCGGTCTGAACACCGCTGCAAAAGTGAGCTCACAGCAGTCCGCGTCCGGGAGGTCACCTAACGAAGGAAGTGGCGAGGTTCAAAACCCGGAAACCATCACAACCACTACCACTGCCAACGATTCAATCACGGTATCTTTTAAAGGCGTAAATATTTCAATGACCCCCGATCCGGTTGAAATCTCTGCCACGGGACATTCCCAATCCTTGATTCGTGTCAGCATGCGCGAAGCAAACGAAGGTCCTCCGGTCATGGGGAGAAGCTATACAGCCACCACAAACTACGGAACCCTCTCCGGTACATTTACCACCAATAATGATGGCATTGATACGTTGGCTTTGACCAGCAGTACGCTGGCGGCAACAGCGGAGGTCATTCTGAAATTTGGAAACGAATTAAGAGATACCACCCATGTTCGTTTTGTATCGGCCAAACCGACAGCCATGAGCCTTTCCACAACAGCGTCCTCAATTTTGGCCGACGGTACTTCCCAGAGTACCATCGTTGCCACGGCAACCGACGTCACGGGAAATCCCGTATATGGTCAGGTGGTGGATTTCGCAGCAACATACGGAAGCCTGGATCACAACATTGTTCAAACGGACAATAATGGCGAAGCAACGGTAACCCTGACCAGTCGATTCAGTCAAACCGATACGGTTGTAACAGTTTCGGCTGTGGTTGAATCCGATACGTCTTTGTCCGATATGATAGATATCACCATGGCGGGTATATCGATGAACCTTGTATCGGATGCGTCTCAAACCGTGGCGAACGGTTCAAATACAATCCAAATTTCAGCGGTGGTTTATCAAACATCCACCCACAGCTCGGTCATAGATCAACCGGTTTACTTTTCCACTACCTTAGGAACAATCACCAACCAGGTGAACACCAATTCCAGCGGTGTAGCCGTTGCCACCTTAACGGCCGGTATATTTCCGGGGAATGCACAGATTGTAGCCCGGGTTGGAACCAGTTTGCGTGATACGGTAAACGTTAATTTCCTTAACAGCGGGCCAACCGCCATTTCCCTGACGACAGATACACCCGGAATATTGGCCGACGGCTCAACCGAAGCCACGCTTACCGTGACTATAAGCGATACGCTTGGCGATCCGGTTGACGGCGCACTGGTCACCTTTTCCAGTGATTTGGGTTCCCTTTTCCCCCAAAGCACTACCACCAATAACGCCGGGCAGGCCACAACCCAATTCACGGGAATTCCCAGCACCGTTGATCTCACGGCAACAATTCGATGTGAACTGAACACGGGACGGCAACTGGTTTCCTATGAAACAGTATATCACCCTGAATTACGGGGACGATTGGATGAAAACACGACTATCCAAACGCCGCTCCGACCTGAATCCACCCCATCTCCTTTAAGTGATAGTTTGCAGGTTCAATTGCTTGGTGTGACGCTCAGCGTGACAGCCGGAAGCGAGGTCATCGTTGCTAATGGGATAAATACAACAGATATCAGCGCCCGCATTTATGAGACCACGAATTCACACCCCATCACAGACAGGTATATATACTTTTTCTCCGATATGGGAGTCATTTCCCCGTCGGCAGTAAGTAATTCAGGCGGTATTGCCACAGCCACACTGACCAGTCCATATATTCCCGGGACAGCACAGGTTGTAGCCGCCTTTGGTTCCGGTCTTCGGGATACGGTTTCGGTGGAATTTTTAAGTAACGCGGCGAATTCTCTTTCTATCAGTTCGTCCAATACAACGCTCCTGGCCGATGGCATTTCTTCAACGCCTATTTTGGCCTTTGTTACAGATACTCTGGGTAATCCACTCAATAATATTTCGGTTCATTTTTCCACGAATTACGGCTCCCTGAGTAATTCCGTTGCAGGTACCAATTCGGATGGACAAGCCGAAACCACCCTGCTTTCGATTGCCTCGCAAAGCGATCAAACGGCCACGGTTGTTTGCCAGGTAACATCCGCCGGAAGAGAAGCCGCGAATGGCCCGGTTGCCAAAGGAATGATGGCAACCGAATCATCAAGAGCCACCCTGTCCGATTCGTTGAACATTCAATTCCAGGGTTTGACGCTAACCCTTTCATCCGAAGATTCCCTATTGGTTGCAAATGGCTCAAGCCAGGCCACCATACAGGCATTACTGCTTCAAACCACCACAGAAACGCCGGTTCCAAACAAGACAGTTACATTTACAACCACACATGGAACAATTACCTCTTCAGGTGTAACCGATGCCGGTGGATTTGCGAACGCAACATTTACCAGCAGTTTAGGTGAGGGTATGGCCACAATTATCGGTCGGACCGGGAATACCATTTCCGATACTTTTCAAATTGAATTGTTAACAGGAGGACCGACCGCTCTTTCGCTCCTGGCCGGACAATCTTATATCCTGGCTGACGGAATTTCCAGCACTACATTGACAGCCTCTGTTACTGACACGATGGGTAACCCGGTTATTGGACGTCAGGTGGTGTTTTCCAGCGAATACGGAACGGTGAATCCAACACTTGTTATCACCGGAAGCGATGGTCTGGCCGCAACAACATTGACTTCTACAGCATCGGTCTCCGATCTCTCGTCTTCTGTTCAAGCCCATGTGCTCAATTTCTCGTCCATTGCCGATTCTTTGGATTTAACATTCCGTGGAATCACAATACAGGTAAGTACCGGGGATACAATTCTTGTTGCAGATGGTTCACAGACTACGGATGTGACCGCATTTGTTCGACAGACTGAACACAATGTATCCATCACCAACACGGAAGTGCGTTTCCAGACCAGCCTTGGATTTATTACCGGGTCTGCGACAACCGATAATAACGGAATTGCATCCGGGATTTTAACCACGGGTATTTTTGCGGGAACGGCTCAAATCATCGGTGAAGTCGGTGATGCATTGCAGGATACAACCCAGGTTCAATTCCTGTCCCACGCGCCCAATCAACTGACCTTGACCGCCGGAAGCACATCGCTTTTGGCTGATGGTGAAACCAGCACAACCATCTCCGGAACGGTCATCGATACCATGGGGAATTCGGTCCCAAATTCAACGGTTGTTTTTTCGCTCGGTGACGGATCTTTGTCGGCAAGTGACGTTCACACCAATGCAAGTGGACAATTTAGCGTAACGGTTACATCGGAAACATCTACTACGGATATCCAGACCCAATTTATAGCTCACACGCTTTCGAGTACATCCGTAGCGGACACGTTAAATCTGGTCTATCGTGGATACCATATAAATGTAGCTGCATCGCCATCCGGAATACCTGCTGACGGTGTATCGACCTCTCTTATTACTCTGACGCTGTTGGAAACTTCGTCAGGGAATCCGGTCGCAGGGAAAGCGTATCAACTCAGTACAAATCTGGGATCAATACCGACAGGAGGAACCACCAACGGACAAGGTTTTGCCGAAGCAAGCCTGACGGCCGGAACGCAAAGTGGAAATGCCAAAGTTATCGTAACTGCCGGTATTAAAGATTCAGTCAACGTCGAATTTTTTACCACCGAACCAAAGACCGTTTCCCTTTCTGCCGCCAATTCCACTGTTTTGGGAGATGGAACCACAACAACTCAGTTGACCGCGACGGTTCAGGATACTCTTGGCAATCCGGTGTCGGGCGTTACCGTCAATTTCCCATTGGCCGGAAATTATTCGCCTTCGAACTCCGGCGTGACCGACGATCAGGGTCAGGTTCAACGGAATTGGAGTTTGGCGACCACGGTGGATAGTAACGCCACCGCCCTGGCCACCCTGCCGGATTATGGTATCTCTTCTGATACAACATCGGTTTTATTCCGCGGTGTCACTTTGTCTATGTCGGCTTCCCCGAACAATTTATATGCTGATGGAAGTTCAAGTTCATCCATTTCGCTGGTAGCTCATGTACAGGGAACCGGAAATCCGATTTCGAATCACGCCTTTACGCTTTCCACGGACTTGGGGCTTGTGACTGAAAATGGAATTACCAATGCCAGTGGTGTAGGTACCGGCACCCTAACCAATCCGAACGCTGTAACGGGCACGGCGACAATTACCGCACAATTTGGATCATTAACCAAAACTACTACGGTCAGCTTCCTGGCCCTGGTACCGGATTCAATTGCGGTAATCTCCGATGCAAACAGCCTATTGGCTAATGGAGATTCATCAACTACTATTACGGCGCAGGTCTACGACACGGAGGGGAATCCAGCGTTAGGAATTTCGCTTAATTTCAGTACCAATCGCGGTAGCATCTCGCCCCGGAATATAACGACGGACAGCGCCGGGGTTGCCACCGCAACCCTCACATCCACGTCCGAAACCGCAGATCAGTCAGCACAGGTAATCGTCAAAAGTAACCTGAATTCAAGTGTGGCCGATACGCTGAATCTTACATTCAGAGGTGTTACGGTCGATCTTTCAGCGGCTAATCATTATCTTGTTGCGGATGGTATCAGTTCCACAACTTTAAGTACGCAAGTAACCGAAACGACCAACGGAAATCCGGTTCCAAATGGAACGGTTTCCTGGTCCACGACCCGCGGCGTTGTTCCGGCAACATCAACGACGTCAACGCTTGGATTAGCGACCAGCACATTCCTGGCTGGAACGAATCCTGGAACAGCGGTTGTGACGGCAGCTTTCGGGGCTGAACTCAGCGATACGGTCCACATTAACCTGGTGCCCACACATGACAGCACACTGGTGGTTTCCTATTATAATCCCGATGGAAATCCCGGTAATGGAACCGAACAATTGACGGTTACCGCGATTTACGCTGACGCCAATGGTTATCCCATAGATAGCGTGATGGTTAATTTTTCACTGGTTCCGGCAACCATGGGAGTGATTCAATCTCCAAAGATGAC
>CAZJWP010000008.1:24575-42121 GCA_964549745.1 uncultured bacterium
TCAGGTTGGACCGTTAAGAATCAGACCTATTGTGTTGGTTACGAAATGGTCTATTCAACTCGAACTACCTTTGGTTTCTATGGCGGGATGAATTCAACACAAATTCCATCCTCTCAAGCTGGATTGAGTGATTTCAGCGGAGAACGTTCCACCTATCTTGAAGGCCGGCTGAAACAAACGTGGGGATTTATTTACTTGACCTCTGGTGTGCGTCGATATAAAGCACCCGGGCTGACCAGCGAAACGAAGGGTAACTCCGTCATACATTACGATAATGTTTATACCTTATGGGAATTCCCGGTTGGGATTGGCTTGCAGGAAACAGTGAATCAGACGACACTTGCATTAGGTGTTTCTCAGACCTTCCTATATGGAGAGAATCAGGTCGGTGTAAAAATCACCAGTCCGGGACAGACTTCAAATTTTGGTACAATCAAACAGACATTTAGTGATCAGCAAACATTGTTATACTCCGGAACGCTCCTAATTGGGATTCTGAAAAATTATACATTGGGTTTTACCGTAGAAACGGACGGCCAGGCAACAACCTTAGCCAATTTCACATTTTATACACCGGTAAAGAAATAAAAAGGCCGCTCCGAAGAGCGGCCTTCTATACGAAACCCTCAAGCTAAAGATCATAGGTGTAACTAGGATGTATAAGCAACACAGAAAATTCGGGCTTATTGAGAACAGTGTCAATAAGGTATATACCCTAAATTATACAAAAAAATTTGTGACAAGACTATGACCGGAAGTCTGATAATCTGTAAGTTCTTAAATAACAATGAGAAATAAGTATTGTAAGCGTTCAAAGATTTCTGCGAACAAATTTCGCGATTTGGTTCGTTATTATACGCAGGGGTACAATGCTACCCAGATAAGCCGGCTTTCGAAATTAAATCGCAACACGGTGAACCGGCATTTGCAAATGATGCGGCCACGTATTGCCGAACTTTGCGAGCGTGAAATTCCGGATGATAAAGTCATCAATGTTTTTGAGAGCTCTCTGGGTTTCAAAGAAGTACAGAATAAATCAGGAAGCGCGAATAAGATCAAGACAGTATTTTTCGGAATATTTAATTCCGGAAGTATGATTTTTACGGAAATTCTCACGGAGGACCAAGTGCAAAAATTTAAAAAGTTTTTCCATGTAAATTCGAAGACCGGGTCATTTGAAAATGAGTCGGGCATAAACAATAAATATCTGTTTAAATTAAATAATGGGAAAGAGATTCGGATCATAACCGGAAACGCATTAAATGTACACCAATATGAGAAAAAACTGAGTGCATTTTGGACGTTTACTAAATCCAATCTGAAGAAATACAAAGGAATTAAATTGAATTCACTATACGACTATCTTAAAGAATGTGAGTTTATGTATAATCATCAGGATGAAGACAGATACCGGATTCTGCTTAAATATTTCCGCAACCATCCCCTGTTCTAATTATGCCGCATCTTATTCTTAAATCCGAAGAACAAACAGCAAAGTCGATCCATATTGTATTAGTGGACGATCACGATATTGTACGGGACGGGTTGGAAGCGCTCCTGGAATCAGAACCACACATTCAGATTGTGGCAAAAGGCTCTTCCGGTCAAGACGCCGTTGACCTGGTTAAGACCTATCAACCGCATATCCTGGTTTTGGATATTAACATGCCGGATATGAGCGGACTTGAAGCCACGGAAGAGATTCGAAAGTCCAATCGCCTGGTTAAAATACTCATCCTGTCAATGTATTCCGAAATTGCCTATGTGAAACAAGCTATTCACGCAGGCGCCAACGGTTACCTTATCAAACAATCGGCTGCCGGTGTTTTGCTGGATGCTGTAGAGGCACTTTGGTCGGGAAAAGAATATTTTAGCGCTGAATTAATTCCGGAGCTCGAACATTCGGATGAAGCGGAAGAAATCCTGACATTAAGAGAAATTGAAATTCTTAAACATATTGCCAACGGGAAAACCGGTCGCCAAATTGCCACAGAGCTGGACCTGAGCTATAAAACCGTCGATTCGCACCGGCAGAGCATTATGCGAAAACTGGAATTACATGACATTGCAGGTTTGACCCGATATGCCCTTCAACACAATATCATCTAAGTGAATCCGACGTTTAAAGTTGCCTTTCTGTTATTAACCGGCGTAATGCTGGTTTACTGGATTTGGGTGATTAATTGCCTGCGGAGAAAGCCTAATCATCATGAAAAAGACCCGCTTCAACCGGTCTTCACTGGATATCAATCAGCCGTTAGGTTTGGGTTTGCTTGGAATGGAAGAACGCATGCCTCTCTTTGGCGGAAGCATGGATATTGACTCCTTACCGGGTGAAGGCGCCGTATTAAAGATCAAAGTGCCGATTTAGCGAAAGAACCAGCGGCGGATTCCAGCCCGGAAACCACGGGCAAGCAGTAAATCGTCTTCCGGGTCTACCCGAACCACAACCCTCCCGGGAAATTGTACCTCCTTTACCTTATCACCAATCCAGACCACGGTGCGCGTGGTATCTTCACCGTCAAGCGTCATCACAGGAAGCGGCAGCTTCAATCCCGGATAATCCACCGAGAATTTCAGAATTGTTTTATCAGATTTATGCCGGATATGCTCACGCAGATAGGGAAGACTTGCCTGATAAAAATACGCCTGAAAAAAAGCCTCCAAGGGTTCATCGGTCTTTGATTCAACAGCCCGGATAAAATCGTCGGTTGTTATGCCGTTTAAACCCTGAAATTGGGGATCCGTTACCAGTTCTCGTAAGATTTGCTCCAATACGTCGGGATCGATGATTTGACCCAGCATATACAAAGCAAACCCGGCTTTATAATACACATCGATTGTATAGCTCTCCCGCGCATTTGAATTTGGCGCAGCAACGATGGGTTTTTTGTTTTCAATCCGTTTACGGGCATCTACAGTGAAGAATTTCCGATAGGCTTTTTCACCATAATTCTCACGGATGAACATTCCTTCCGCATAGATATCAATTCCTTCGTGCAGCCAGAAATCCGCCCAATCGTGAACGGTGACTGAGTTTCCCCACCACTCATGTCCCATTTCATGAAGCATGAGAAAATCGTAGCCCAATTTTGTATTCCGGTAATGATTTCCATACGCATTCAGGGTTTGTGTTTCCATTCCCCAAAAGGGACTTTCCGCCAAGCCAAACTTTTCTTTGTAGAATGGAAATCTCCCGAAGTGGCGGGCATAGAATTTCAGCATAGTTTCGGCCTGATTGAGTAAACCGCCGGCGCCGGTGGTATCGGACTTTAGGACGTAATACACCAATGGAACGGGAACCGGCGCAATTCCGGTTACCGAGCGGGAAACGGTCACATAATCGCCAAGTGCGAAAGTGACATCATACAAGTTGATGGGATAGCGTGTTTTCCAATGCCATGTTTTCCAACCTTGTTGCGCGTCCGTTACGGAGACCAATAAACCATTGCCGGCACAGACCAGGTTCTCCGGAACGGTGAAATGAAACTCGGCGCTGTCCGGTTCGTCTGAAGGATGATCCTTGCAGGGCCACCAGATTTTGGCGCCCTCATCCTGACAGGAAACCGCAACCCAGGGCTGACCGGTAGAATCTGCGGTCCAGGTAAAACCACCGCTCCAGGGCGGTTGCGCGGCAACCGGGGGAATCCCTGAATAGGCTACCGTAATGGTGCCGGTTTGACCCGGCATCAACGTTCGTGAAAGCAAGATGTACAAAACATTGTTACTTTTGGAGAAAGAAAGCGGATTTCCCTTTTCGGACACATCTGAAACGGTATAACGATCTAACAAATTCAACATCAGTGTGTCCATCTCTTTTGTTGCGGTAAAACGAATCGTTACCGATCCTGAAATAGATCTTAATTGCGGATCGATCTTTAAATATAGATTATAATAGTGTACATCAAATTTAGATTGTAATTCAGGAAGGGGGCCGCCGGATGAGGGCAACGTTTCTTTTGCGAATATAATTGAAAAAAATGTGCAGCCAATTAGCAAAATTTTGAATTGTGACATGGATTCCCATCCGGTTAGTTTTGATTCGGTTTAGGTCAATTTAAACCGGGGTCTGGGAACCAAAAAAGAGGAATACACAATGCCGGAATTGCCCGAGGTCCAAACGGTGGTGAATGGGTTAATTCCCCGCCTGGAAGGGAAAAACCTAAAGTCGATACGCAAATTAAATGGCAGCGATTCATTATTCAGCGGACAGGTGGAGGATGAACTAAATCGGCGAATTATAGGGCAACGAATTCACCGAATTTCACGCCGGGCGAAGTTTATCGTCTGGTTGCTGGATCGCGGTGTCCTTACCATTCATTTGCGGATGACAGGCCGGTTAATGTTTTCCAAACCCAAAGAAGACAATCCCAACCACTATACCGCCGTTTTTGAGTTTATGGACGGGACCGAATTATGGTTTAAAGATTATCGCAAATTCGGCCGGATTCAATATTTCGCTGACTCGATGAACTGGGACGTTCATTTGGGGATCGAACCATTATCAACCGAATTCACGCAAAATTGGTTATATACAAATTTGAAGTCGCGGCATAGACAATTTAAGCCCCTGCTTCTGGATCAAACATTTATTGCCGGACTGGGAAACATTTATGCTGATGAGGTACTTTGGGAAGCAAAGATCCATCCGAAGCAATTGTCAGATAAAATCAGCCGGAGGAAAACCGTCTCCCTGCACAAGGCGATTCAATCCATATTGGAAGCCAGCATTCAGGCACAGGGAACAACGATTATCAATTTTGCCTTTAATGAGGGTGAAACGGGGAATTTTATGGAGCAACTAAAGGTGGTTGATCGCGAAGGTTTGCCGTGCCATCGATGTGGAACAATTATACATAAAACGAAAGTGAGTCAGCGGGGAACGTATTTCTGTCCAAAATGTCAGAGAAAGCGTTAAAAATAAGGTGAAGTTTAACCCCTTTGGCGTTCAGTGTGTGTGATGATTATCACCGTTTTTTGTACAGAACTGATATTGGAATAAATTTTCTTCGCCGGGCACGAGAATAACATTAATAAGCTTCATCTCCGGTATGGATTTTACACCGGGGAACAGGGGAATTCCTGTGCCGAAGATCAAAGGATGCGGTGTTAAATATAGATGAGTCAGGAAAGGTGCAAACCGGGAAAACGTTTGGCCGCCGCCGATGACAAAACAGCGATCTCCGGAAAGTGGACGTAGAATCTGTTCCGGGTCGTCATTACGATGCACAACAATCCGGGTTCTACCCTTCAATTCCACAGCCAACGTGTCAGCGGTGTTGGATCCCATAATAACCGGATAGCCCATGGTTTGAGATTTGAACAACGCCAAATCCCGTGACCAGTCAATCACCTCGTGGGAATGGCGGGCAATGAATCCGTCCAGGGAGACAGCAGCAATGGCGATGACATCCATTAAGCAAAAGAGGGTCCGCTAAATACGGACCCTCTCGCGGTGATTTGTTTTTTCAACCGGATTATTTATCATCCAGCGGTTGATTCTGATCGTTGATTGACCCGGCAGCAACGACCGTCAGGTTATTCAGATCAACATACTTTTTGATGGCAGCATTCACCTGGTCTAACGTCAACGCATTGATAATCCCGGGATATTGATCAAGGAAAGTCAGTTCCCGTTCGCGCTCGGCATTGGTAAGAATCTGACCGGCCAAACCGCGGGTGGTGGCCAGGCCGACTTTGTACGAACCGGTAATCGTATTCTTTTTGGCTTCCAGTTCGTGCGCCGTGATTCCATCGTCGTACCACAATTTGATCTGTTCGCGAATTGCATCTTCACCTTTTTGGAGCAGGTTAGGAGCAAAGGTTCCCCAGGTGAACCAGTAGCCATCATTGTTATTGTCCACGCCGGTAATGGCGCTGTACGTTCCGTAAGTTAGTCCCTGCTGATCCCGAACGGTGGACATCACTCGTGCGGAGAAATTGCCGCCAAGGACATACACACCAAACATCAGGGGATAATAATCCGGGTCATTCCGATCGATTCCGATCGCCTGGCCCATATACATGTCTACGCTGGTTTTATCTTTGATCGTAACTACTTTATTCCGGGCCTGATCAGGATAAGCATCATGCGAATCTTTTTCCACGGTCAAAGGAGAAGCGGTCCAACCGCTGAAATCCTTTTTTACTTCTGCGGAAAAGGCATCGTTGTCCACGTCGCCTACAGCAACGATGATCAGGCTGCCCAGCCCATAGTTAGCATTATGGAACGCTTTGATCTGGTCTGCCGTGACACTTTGAACGGCATTGATAGCGTCATCCGTACTCAGTTTGTAGTTCGGATGGCCTTCCGGATACAAGAGATGGGAGAACTCGGTTGAGGCTTGGTTCCGGGTACTTTCCTTCGCCCGCTGAAGCGTACCGATCGTCCGCGTTTTTACAGTTTCCAGATCTTTCTCATTAAAAGCGGGGTTTCGAAGCTGTTCTGCCAGAAGTGACAACACCAGAGGAATATCTTCTTTCAGGCACCGGGCGCTGAAATTTACACGGTAACTACCGCTGCCAAAGTTGATTTCGGCTCCCACCGATTCCAGAGCGTTGCTGATCTCATATTTGGTTTTTTCCGTGGTTCCCTGATCCAGCATGGAAGTGGTCATATCGGCCAGCATGGGACTATCATCCGGGCTGTATTCATCACCGCCCAGCAGACTGCCGCGGATCGTGATCACCTCTTTCACCCCATTGTCCATGGTGTACAAGGTCAACCCATCCAGCGGTTTTGATTCGGTGATTTGTGATGCCAGGTTAGCCGTATTTCCAGCCGCGGCTGCCATATCCCGGGCCGCATTGTTCGGCCGCCAGTGAAGCGGTTGGTTGGCGCTGAAACCCTGACCTTCTCCGGCCGCAGTGTCATCACCACCATTTCCTTCCGGGATAAACACACCGGTGGTGTTTTGGTCTTCCACCAGGAAAGTTTGTGCCACCCGCTGGACGTTATCCGGGGTCACATTTTTAATCTTATCCAGAAAGGTTGTGTAGTAGGTCCAGTCACCGGCAGCAATAGCTTCGTTCAGACTTGAGGCAATCGAATAACTGCCGTCTCTGCTGAAGGCTTCGTCGGCACGAATTTGAGCGACCGCTTTGGACACTTCATCCTGCGTGACGCCATTTTTCTGAATATCTGCATATTCGTCCAATACGATTTTTTCCACCCTGGTTGCATCCGTTCCGGGGGTCAGGAAAACATAAGTAACAAACAAACCGTTATCATGGAAAGGATGATCATCAATGTATACGCTGGTAGCCAAACCCTGATCGACGATTTTGCGATAGAAACGACTGGATTTTCCGCCATTCAAAATGCGGGACAAGACCTGCAACGCATATTGATCATCACTTAATCCGTTCGGGACTTTATGAGCAATGCCGATGATTCCCGCTTCTCCGGTTCGTTTGATGACGACTCGGCGCGGTCCTTCCTGTTTAGGTTCAGTGGTATACACTTGCGGAATAGGATTCGGACTACGGTCGTATTGACCGAAATATTTCAGGATCAGTCCAAGCGCATTGTCTTTTTGGAAATCACCGATGACGGTGACGGTGGCATTGTTCGGCCAGTAAAAGGTGTTGTAGAATTTTTTTAGCCGCGCCGTGGGAACGTTTTCGATATCCGAACGCCATCCTATTGTGGAATGGTGGTACGGGTGAGCCACATAGGCGGTGGACCAGATTAACTTATCCAGCGCCTGGTAAGGGCTGTTTTCTCCCCGTTCAAATTCATTCCGCACGACCGTCATTTCCGGTTTACGATCTTCATCGGCAATAAAGGCGTTACGCATCCGGTCCGCTTCAATGGCCACGGCCCGCTCCAGATGCTCGCTGGGCAACAGCTCAAAATAATTGGTACGGTCCGTCCAGGTTGTGGCGTTGATCTGTGCGCCCACATCCTGAAGCACAGTCCAGATCGGTTTGCCGTTCTTCTTATTGTAATTTGTGGATCCTTTGAACATCATATGTTCCAGAATGTGGGTGGAGCCGGTGTAGCCGACGGCTTCGTTCCGGGAACCCACGTGATAGGTCACCATAAATGTAACGACAGGAGCCGAATGATCTTCCATCAGTAGAACGGAAAGGTCATTCGATTTTAAACGATATTCATTGATACCGCCGGAGGATTTTACATAGTCGTAATAACTCTCCACCGGACCGGTCATGTTCTCTGTTTTCATAAGTCCTTTATCCTTTACTGTACAGGCCGTGGTCAATAACAGCCCGGCCCATAGCATCGTCGATAAGTATTTCATTGTATTTCCTTGCTGATTTGCCCTTAAATCGGAACCAATAAGTTAATTCGGTTTGAAACTCCCATCCACGGGAATTTCAAGTCCGGAGAGCACCTTGCGATCTGCCTGTATCTCAAAGAATTATGACTACACGGAACAGGCACGGCTAAAGGTGACGGCACTCCTTTATCCCGATATGGAAAAAACCAGATTATCAATAAAGGATAATAAAGTTTGCATTTATGACCCCTCTTTAATTCCCCCTTTTTACAGGGAAGAAAAAACCCAAAAATTATACTTTTCATCTTTAGTTGCTTCGAAAAGATTTTGGGAATAGCGTCATACTATTGCGCCTGTCCGGCTAAAAGAGACGGAAGAGAATTCTGCAAATACGCCTACAAACCTACGCCATCATTACCCGATGGTCAATGTTACCTCGTCCATTGGGAGTCCTTAAAATGTTTCATGGGAATGGGTAAATTTTTAATAAGAATTGATTCACACATTGTGTCTGGATTTTGAATAATTTCTCTATTAATACAACAATCAATTCTAGCGAATACAATTATGTCAATAAACCAATTAACAAGCCTGAATCAATTCAACTGTGTCATCACCGGAGCCGGCGGCGCCGTGGGCAGCGCTATCGCCGACTACCTGTATTCGAAGGGCGCCGCAGTCATAGGTACCAAACGTGGATCGACGGTAAAATTGGAGGGGTTGGCCGATCGCCGGTTTTCTGTTACTGTCGATTTAGTTGATCGAAAAGCAGTCGACATGGCGGTGGACGCCATCCTGAAAGAAGTAAGTGCAATTCACGCCTGGATCAATGTAGCCGGCGGATTCCGTATGGGAACACCGGTGAACGATCTGGAGCACGGACAAATTCACATGATGATGCAGATTAACTTCTTTACAGCGTTGAACGGGTGCCAGGCCGTTGTGGATCACATGAATGCCAATGGTTTTGGCCGGATCGTCAATTTTGGTGCGGCGGCCGTTGAAAGCGGACTGGGAACTGCCCTCCCTTATATCATGAGCAAGGCGGCTGTTCAGGGATTGACGCTGACCCTGGCTCAGGAAGTTCAGCCCGGTGTCACCAGCAACATTGTTATTCCCACAACCATTGATACACCGGCAAACCGGAAAGCCATGCCCGATGCGGATGTTTCCGACTGGACATCACCGATGAGCATTGCCGAAACTGTTGGAGAACTTTTGTTAAGCACGAAAAACGGAGAAAAGATATTTGTCTAAACGAGTGTGCGTTCCCCTGGCGGACGGTTTTGAAGAGATCGAAGCGGTCACTATCATTGACATTTTGCGCCGGGCGAAGGCCGAGGTGTTTTCGGCAGGACTGAATGGACGAAGCGTTCGCGGCTCGCATGGAATTTCCATTGATGCGGACATGACACTGGATGACGCTGTGAACCAGACCTGGGATTTGATCGCCTTGCCGGGGGGTGTTCCCGGAGCGCCGAACCTGGCCGCGGATGAACGGGTCCTTTCGCTTCTGCGTCAAAATGCGGAACAGAACCGGCACGTGGCCGCTGTGTGTGCAGCGCCTTATGCCCTGGATCAGGCCGGGCTCACCATGGGAAAGCATATCACCTCTCATCCCAACTGGGCGAAAAAAATTGCAAACGGCGATCACATCGGCGCGCGAACGGTGATCGATGGGAAAATGATTACCGGGCAGGCGGCAGGTTCAGCCATGGAATTTGCCTTCCGGTTGGTGGAAGCGCTGTTTGGTCCGGAAAAAGTAACGGAAATTAACCGGGGTGTGCTGGCAGCGCTCCCGCAAGCAAATGGAGAAACCGAATGAATGGAACGGTAACAACGAAACTATACGAACAATTTGCCCGGGATTTTGGTGCAGATCGCCAGGGAAAGCTGGCACAGAATGCAGCAGTGCAACGAGACATCCGGGAACTGGCCGTCAACTGGGAAACGTTCCGGCAGATCGATCACAATTTCTCCGAGGTGATCACCGGCGAACTTCCGGTGACAAACCAAAAAAAGAGTGGCCGCTGCTGGGGTTTTGCCGGATTGAACCTGATGCGCATTTACCTGACCCGGAAGTACAACCTTGAAGAATTCGAATTCTCCCAGAGCTATTTCATGTTCCACGACAAACTTGAAAAGGCTAATTACTTCCTGGAAAATTGCCTGAAAACTCTGGATGAATCATGGGAAAGCCGCCTTATGATGCACCTGCTGGCGGACCCGATCCAGGACGGCGGGCAATGGGACATGTTTGTGAACCTCATCGAAAAATACGGTGTGGTTCCCCAATCGGTGATGCCGGAAAGCTACCAGACCAGCGAATCCATGATGATGAACCGCATGGTGACCCGGAAACTGCGGGAATTTGCCGCGGATTTACGGAAAGCTCACGGAAAGAACGCCTCCATGGATGACCTGCGCGCCATGAAAGATGAGATGTTGGCAACCGTCTATCGCCTGTTGGCGATTCATGTCGGGCAACCGCCCAAAAACTTCGACTGGCAAACCCGGGACAAGGACAAAAAATTTGTCCGCTTTGAGAACCTCACGCCTCAATCGTTTTATCGCGATCACGTGGGTGTGAAACTCACTGACATGATCTGTCTGATCAATGCTCCCATGAGCGACAAGCCCTACAACGAACTGTTCACAGTGGAATATCTGGGCAATGTGGTGGAAGGCCGGATCGTGAAATACATCAACCTGGAATCGGAGCAGCTTAAGCGCTATGCGATCCGGTCTCTGAAAGACAATAATCCGGTCTGGTTCGGCTGCGATGTGGGGAAACATTTCCATCGCGATTTCGGCGTCATGGACATGGATTTGTATGATTATGAACTATTCTACGGCGTGCCGATGGGCATGGATAAATCCACGCGCCTGGAATACGGCGACAGCATGATGACCCACGCCATGCTCTTTACCGGCGTGGATCTGAAAGACGATCAACCGCGCAAATGGCGAGTGGAAAACAGCTGGGGTGACAAAGTCGGTAAAAAGGGCTACTATATTATGACCGACAAGTGGTTTGATGAATACCTCTACGAGATTGTCATTGATAAAAAATACCTGCCGGATGAGATCAAGAAACTATATGAAAAAGAACCGGTGAAACTGGCGCCCTGGGATCCAATGGGGTCATTGGCGAAGTAGTGGAAGACTAATCTCAACTAATTTTTTAGTCCTTGTAGATAATAATTCCACAGCATTTGGGCCGCAGCGCTGCGGTAAGGTTGCCACGGTTCGGCCAGTTTTGTCAGCTTATTATTATCCAGTAATACGGCTGCTTTCTGAAGCCGCTTTACAGCCGTCGCCAGCGCCAGATCAGATGCCGGCCAAATGTCTTTGCCCCTTAGCGCCATGAGGAAGTAAATATCCACCGTCCAGGGTCCGATGCCGCGAATGGACAGCAAATTTTGCTTTAATTCCGGGGACCATTTATGTAATTCAATATTTTGTTCAATCACGGATTTTGCCAGTCCAACAATATATTCACTTTTCATCCGGGTGATGCCACAGGTTCGGAGGTCATCAACACTGCGCGTAGAGATATTTTCGGTCGTTACAGGACCGAGCCTGTCTTGTAGTCGTTTAAACACCGCTGCCGCAGAAGCCAAAGAAACCTGTTGCTCCAGGATGATGTGGACCAGGGTTTGGAAGTCCGGTTCACGGAAAACCGGGACCGGCAGTCCGACTTCATTTATCACCGTTTCCAGAAGTGGTTCGCGCTCAGCCAGTTCCAGGCAGGCGTCATCAAACTCCTGAACGGACTTAAAAGCGTTCATAAATAGGATCAGCCGTGAATTGCTCCCGGACCAAGATGGCTTTTTTCCGTTCAGCGCCCCAGTGATAGTTGCCAAAGGCGCCGCTTTTCCGGATCACCCGGTGGCAGGGAATCAGGTAGCTGATGGGATTGGCGCCAACGGCATTTCCCACAGCACGGGACGCTTTGGGATTGCCGATCAGTCCGGCAATGCGATCATAGCTGATGACACGACCGGGTGGGATGCGAATCAGCGCTTCCCATACCTTGATCTGGAAATTGGTTCCCCGAATGAGCAGGTGAAAAGGTTTGTTATTATCCGGTTCTACGGCGAAAATTTGTTCTATAAAACCGCCAGTTCCGTCCTGATCTTTTATTATGGATGCGGCGGGCCAGTTGGCTTTCAACTCGTCCACAGAATCTGTGTTTATCCGGTCAGGGAAGGACAGTGCGCAAATCCCTTTGTCGGTGACTGCAATGAAGCAAATCCCGAACGGCGATTCGTGGAAACCGTAGCGGATTTCCATTCCGGAGCCCAGCGTTTTAAATGTACCGGGAGTGACCGCATCAAAGGTGACGAAAAGATCATGCATCCGCCCGGGGCCCGAGAGTCCGGAATCAAAAGAAGCGCCCAGGACCGATTCGGAATCACGCAGGAGGCGTTTTGCAATTTGCAAAGTATTGAATTGCAAAAATTGTTTGGGTGAAATCCCGGCCCAGCGTTTGAACAGGCGTTGCAGGTGAAAGGGACTCAGGCGTACATGATCCGCCAGAGCTTTGAGGGACGGTTGTTCGCTCCGGTGATTTTCCAGAAAGTCAATGGCTAGTCCGATGCGTTGGTAATCGTTCATTTATGCACTCCGTTTGGAGCGTGAAATTGACCTGTTTCCGGACTGTACGCCACCCGAATCTTGCTATTTGTAAAATTTCGGAAACAATATAAAAATTTTATGGTTGACAAATACGAATAATAAGTAAATTATGTCAACTTACAGGATGGAGAAAATGTTTGGGGAAAAATTAAAATCTGCCAGAATAATGGCAGGGATTTCAATGGATGAACTCTCGAATCGAATAGGAAATCTTGTAACCAAACAGGCAATTTCAAAATATGAAGCAAATAAAAATATGCCGGGCAGTTCGGTCATGTTGGCTTTAGCAAAAGCACTCAATGTGAACTTGGATTATTTGCTGGGGGAAGACAAGATAGTTTTAAACGAGATTCGTTTTCGAAAGAAAAGCCGGATTGGGAAGAAAGAATTAAAGTCAATCGAGGCAAGAAGCATTGATTGGTTGAGTCGTTATCAATCAATTGAAGATTTATTGGGTCAGAAGCGGGTGTTCACTAATCCACTTAAAAATCGGGTTATAAGAAACAGCGAAGATGCCGAACAAAGTGCAAAACATTTACGGGAAAGCTGGGAACTTGGTAATTGGGCCCTGCCGAATGTTTTAGAACTGCTTGAGGAAAAAGGAATCAAAGTTGTCGAAGTAAATGCAAATTCTAATTTTGACGGACTGTCGGCTTTTGTAGGAGAAATTCCATTTATAGTTCTAAACAATCAATATAACTTAGATTTACCACGAAAACGATTTTCGGCAATGCATGAAGCAGCTCATTTGTTATTACGCTTTTCCAATCACCTAACGGAAAGGGAAATCGAAAGAATGTGCCACCGATTCGCCGGAGCCTTTTTGTTACCGGAAGATGCATTGCGAATTGAAATTGGCAAGAAACCAAAGTCCATTTCGCCAAGTGTTTTGATAAATATTAAAGAGATCTTCGGTGTTTCAATTCAGGCAATTATGGCACGAGCGAAGGACTTGAACTTCATCTCCGAGGCTAGTTTTATTAGATTCCGCCAATGGATATCAAAACATAATTTTAGAGTGAACGAACCGGGAGATTACAAGGGAATAGAAGTCCCCACCCGGTTTGAAAATTTGGTAAGTTCCGCACTCTCGGATGGAATTATTTCGGAATCCAAAGCAGCCGGGTTATTGGGGGTTGATATTGGAAGCTTAAGAAAGAGGTACTTTGCCTATGGATGATGTCTGTTTTCTTGATGCCAGTGTATTTCTTGATATAATCTCCATTGACATTTTACATATTTTTTTCTCCGAATTTACCAATGTGCAAATACCTGATGTTGTGTACGCAGAAATATCTAACGAAACACAACAGCTACAAATAGACCGATACAAGAATTCTTATTTAATCATTCCTTTCTCACCTGCAGAGTTACAGAATATTCAGTCTATTTCACATCTCTACTCTGGATTATCATTTGCAGACTGCTCGCTTATATTTCTTGCGCAAAAAGAAGACAGGCTTCTGTTGACTTCTGATAGAGCACTAAGGAAGGTAGCTGGAAAATATGGGATTGAAGTTCATGGTATTGTCTGGATTTTGGAGACTTTGATTCGGACACGAGGAATAACCAAAGTGCAAGCAATTGAGAAAGCCAAAGCAATAATCCGAATTAATCCACGCGCTCCCCAAGAAGTTCTGGAGGAGAGAATTCGAATGTGGGAAAATAAAGGTTGGTAATTATCTACCGCTGGTAATACGCGATCAGCGAAGCCTTCGCCAATGTATTAGCATGGAGATAAAAACCCACCATTTCCGGCGGAGCGTCCGAATCCAAACCCAAATGATCCACGCCTAAAGCGTAGACCGTAATAATGTACCGATGAGGTGCATCACCTTCCGGCGGACAGGCGCCGCCAAAACCTTTTTGATTAAAACTGGTGATGCTTTGAATACAGCCTTCGGGAGCCAGCATACTTTCGGGATTGCCGGCGCCGGTCTTGAGCATGTCGGCGGAAGCGGGAATATCAAAGATTACCCAGTGCCACCATCCGCTTCCGGTGGGCGCATCGGGATCGTACACGGTCACGGCAAAACTCTTGGTACCGGCCGGGGCGTTTTCCCAGTTCAGTTGCGGTGAGATGTTGTTTCCTTCGCATCCGAATCCGGCGAAAACCTGATCAAGGGTAAGCTGCCCGGAAATGACGGGACTGGTGAGTGTAAATCCGCCGGCAAAGAGTGCGGATGTGAGTAGAAATTCCCCGATTAAAGTGATCGAACTGATCTTTTTCATGGAACCCTCCTTTTCACGGATCGTGTTTTGCCCGTTACCGCTGAGAGCGATGTAATCCAATGGGCGGAAGTGAATGATCCGTGAAACGAGGTTAAGGAATCAGGTGTAAATTGACAAGGGAATTCTCTCTGATTCAGACAACGAAAGACTTATGAAAAAACTCTTTCTCTTCGATATTGACGGCACCCTGATTAATTGCGGTCCCGTGCCCAAACAAGCCATGAATGATTCCTTTCTGGAAGTGACCGGTCATGATCCGGATTTCCAGATCTCCGATGTAGCCGGTCTAACTGATCTGTTTATCATTCGACGTACTTTGCAAAAATTCCAACTGGATGGCGCCGATATGGAAATGACAGATCGTATTATTAACGGATATCTGACGCGCCTCAAGGCTGATTACCCAAAATCGGAGGGCGCTTTTGCATTTCCCGATGCGATTGAATTTTTATCCTTCGTGGAATCGCAAGGTCATGCCACAGCCTTGTTGACCGGAAATATCCGGCGGGGAGCACAAGTGAAACTGGGTCGCTTCGATTTATTTGATCGATTTCCATTTGGCGCCTTTGGCGATGATGGACTCACACGCTACGATCTGCCCAGAGTCGTTCGCGAACGGGCCTGGGATGTATTGGGAGAAGCCTTTCGGTTCGAAGAAATGGTGGTTGTGGGCGATACGGTGGAAGATTGTAAAATTGCCCTTGAAAATGGCATGAAATCGGTGATCGTCTGCCGACGTCCGGAATGGCGAGCGGACATTGAAAAGTTGAAACCCACATGGATAGGCGATCGACTGGACGACCCTGAACTTTTAGAAATAGTTTAAGAAAGGAGTGAGTCTCATGTTTTGGTATTCAGCAATCAAAGTGATACATATTTTATCCATTGCAGCCTGGTTTGGAGCCGGAGTGGTAATCGTGAGAACGTTAAAAAATGAGTCTGATGAAGCCGTGCAACAATTAGCGCAGTTTACCATTTCCAGAATCCAGAACATTGCATCTATTCTGGTGGTTTTGGCCGGGATCGGGATGCTGATCATCCAGCCTGATTGGCTTAAGCAAGGCTGGATACATACTAAAATCCTGCTATGGGTTATTGCGCTGGGGTTGGCCCATATGTCCGGTTCTAAACTCAAGAAAAAGCTGGATGGCGCTGATGTTTCGGTAGGACCGATCGTACAGTTTCAGTCCATCGGCTTGATCTGCATGATGCTGGCTATGATTTTGGTAGAGTTTAAACCTTTTTAAGAAGATGCAAGAATGGAGTATTGGAGTTACGGAAAATTGTACAGATTTTGTGGAAGAATGAGACTTTCGCAATGTTGAGAAAAAAGGACATATGCTTATGAAGGACTCACCTGTTGTCTTTATCACCGGCGCCACGTCCGGGATCGGCGCAGCCTGTGCGAAATACCTGGCTAATGCCGGATTGACAATCTATGGCGGCGGCCGCCGAATTAAGAAAGAAACCACCACCGGGGAAAAGGTAACGCTATTGCCTTTGGATGTAAATGAGGATGAATCGGTCCAGTCGGCTGTCAACACCGTCATCGAACGGGAAGGTCGATTGGATGTGGTGATCAACAATGCCGGATTCGGACTGAGCGGTCCGCTGGAATCCACAACCGTTGAGGAGGCCAAGTCCCAATTCGAGACCAACTTTTTTGGGGTTCATCGCGTGAACCGCGCCGTCCTTCCCCAATTCCACAAGCAGGGTTCCGGCCGGATCATTATTGTGAGTTCCATCGGCGGGCGGATCGGCCTGCCTTACCAGGGAATGTACAGCGCCGCCAAGTTCGCCCTGGAAGGCTATGCGGAAGCGCTTTCCATGGAGCTGAAAGCGGACAAAGTGCCGATTCTGCTCATTGAACCGGGCGATTTTGCGACAGGCTTTACGGATGTAAGAGAATTCACCTCCAAGTCGGAGGAGGGTGATTCTGCCTTCGAGAAAGCACGGGATACATTTCAGAAGGATGAACGCGGCGGCAAGGATCCGGAGCTGATTGCAAAAACACTATTAAAGTATATCCGGAAAAAACGCTGGCCGCGGAGGCGCATGGTGGGCGCCTGGGATCAAAAGTTAGCGGTGCATATGCGTCCGTTGATGCCTGATTCCTGGTTTGAGATGATTATTCGAAGTCACTACTTTGGATAAACACTTCAGCATTGTGACTTGCCCTTTATTCGCGATTCACGTGTGTTCTGATAACAAGATATCCGAATAAATCCCCCGATCCCCTTTTAAAAAGGGGGACTTTGTATAGTTCAGGGAATTCACAAGTTCTCACGTTTATTAATTAACCGCAAAGGACGCAGAGAAAGCATTGGGTATTTTTGGAACACGACTCAAAGTTTCCCCCAACCGGGGTGGGTGGAATGATTATATTCTAATGGAGTCCCACGGGAAAATCCCGTGGTACCTTGTAAATTA
>CAZJWP010000009.1:0-15847 GCA_964549745.1 uncultured bacterium
TCCCGATAGATCGGGACTCCCTTAGACCGCTTGGGTACGACGCCAAATTTTCAAAGTATTGAATCACCTGTAAGCCAATGCGATTCCCATCGCTTCCGATGAATCGCGGTTTTGTCCCGATAGATCGGGACTCCCTTAGACCGCTTGGGTACGACGCCAAAATTCGGGCGGAAATTTACCACGCCCATCCAAACGTAAACAAACGGTTCTGACCGTATTTGGGCGTAAATTCTCTCATGGATTACACCCTTCAAAACATCTACCAACGTCTACGCGATTTCCGTGTACCCGCACCCGTGCTTGATGAAATATTCAAAGAGAAAGAAAGTCAAACTATACTGATGGATGCCTGGAAATCGCTGGAAGCTGATGGTCTCAGCGGCGATGACGTTGCCCGGGAAATCGCCGGAATGATCTACAAGGAAATCCCTGAATTAGGGGATCTGATTAAAGACCTTAAATAGTATTGGTGGATGCGGGCCTTCCTGCTCTTCATTAAAGTCATTTTGGGCTGGAATTGATTAAATGCCACAATTTTCCCATTGATGGCTTCTATTTTTTGTTCCCAACCTTCACAATTACCCGCTTCAATCTCGATAATAAATCGGTCACTCATTTTCCGGATTAAAAGTAAGGTTCCCGTCGTGGGTAAATCAAAATTCGCCTCCGGCGAATGCGTGATCCAATTCGACAATAAAATACACTGAATGATTGCGCTGTCCTTTGAAGCAGTCGTTAAATGAAACGGTATCCTGCCGGAAGACCCGGAAAACAGACCTTCCAGCAGGAAAACAATTGCGATGACAAATCGCCGAATTAGAGTCCCAGACTGCGTTTAAACGCCTCCTGATTGGGTTCACGCCCCAGGAATTCACGGACCAGATCCATGGGCTCTTTCGTCCCCCCCGGCGCTAACACCGTGTCCCGGAATCGCTTTCCGGTTTTGGGGTTCATCATCCCCTCTTTTTCAAACACGGAAAACATATCTTCCGCAAACACCTTCGACCAGGCGTATCCATAATAAGAAGCGGCATAACCATTCAAATGACCGAAACTGGCAATCCGCGCCGTATTGGGTGTTTCCACCCAATCCAGGACAGCCTTGTGCAATCTTCGTGAGATCGCCAAAACCGAATCGGCGTTCCCCTGGGTCCATTTATCGTACAGGGTCATATCCAGTTCACCCAGGAAAACCTGGAAAGCATAATCACCGCCGGAAGTCATATTCTTGGCCGCAAGCATGCGATTTAAAAGGCTGTCCGGAATTACTTCTCCGGTTTTGTAATTCTTGGCAAAGAGTTTTAGAGATTCCTTGTGCCAGGTCCAGTTCTCAAAGAATTGCGAAGGCGCTTCCACAAAATCACGGTCCACGCCGGTTCCGGCATAGGTATACAATGGTGAAGTTGTCACCATTCCGTGCAGCAAATGCCCGAATTCATGGAAAAAGGTGGTCACATCGTCATGCGGTAACAAGGAAGGCTGATCCTTCGTAGGTTTGGGGAAATTGCACACCAGCGCGGCGATGGGATATTGATACCCCTGCGGTGTCGCCATTCCCTTGGAAATTCCGAAATGCGCGGCGTGGCTGTACTTGTTTTCCCGCGGGAATAAATCCAAATAGAAGTAACCTAATTTTTTGCCGCTGGCTTTATCGGTAACCGAATACATTTTCACATCCGGATGCCAGACACTTGGGTTCTGAACTTCTTCGAATTTCAATCCATACAACGTCTGCGCAACCGTAAAGAGACCGTTAATTACATTGTGCATTTCAAAATATTCACGGACTTTTTGATCATCCAGCGAATATTTCTGTTCTGCTAGTTTGTTTTCGAAATAAGACAGTTCCCAATAATTGATCACCTTGGCCGGTTTACCTTCTACTTTGGACTTCAAATCCAGCAACTCCTGGCGCTCACCGTGCATTTTGTCCTGGAGTGAATTCAACAAGTCAGATTCGAAGTTCCAGACTGTTTTTGGTGTTTTGGGCATCCGGTCATCCAGCACGTAGGCTGCATAAGACTTGTATCCCAATACCTTTGCCAGGTTTTCTCTTTTCGTCGCCATATCGGCAATTACTTTCAGATTTTCCGGCGCAGCACGATTGAGATATTTCTCCGTATACCGTTTCCGGACTTCTTCGGAATTGGAGTAACGCATAAACATCACTCGCGTGGGATAGCTAATATCCAGTTTATACGTTCCATCACTGGCGGCTACGGATTTTTTAAAGGAGTCCGGACATCCATCCATTTCCTCTTCCGTAACTACCAATGTATCTGTAGCATCCGAAATATTTTTATCGAATTCCAAACCCAGTTCATTGATCTTGTTTTTCAGTTTCTTGACTTCATCCCGTTTTTCTTTACTGAGGCCGAAACCCTGACGTAAAAAGCTTTTCAATACATCATCATAAAATCGTTTGTTCACGCCTGCAAGCGATTTGGATTTATCCGTTTTACCATAGGTCTGAACCGCATTAAATAAATCTTCATTCAGGGAAAAATCCGTTTCCCACTTGGAGAACTTGATAATCGCCGAATCACAGGCGGTACGGACGGCTTCATCCGGATGAACCTGTTCCATCAAGTAAATCGGATCTTCTACCCGCCCAAGAACGGCATAGATTTTATCGATAGGATGAACGGTATTTTCAAAGGTTCGGTCCGCATCCGGTACAGCCAGGATATCAGCCAACATTTGGTTAGCCCGATCCAGCGTAATGTCTGTTGCCTGAGGAACATGTTCGGCTCTCAGCCGGGCAAAATCATTGACTTGATTGAATTGGACTAAAAGTGGATTAGAACTTCCTCCATACGTCGCTTTGGTTTCAGTCAATGTCTTGGGAGATGTCGTACATTGCATGACGACCAATGCGGAGAGAATTCCCCATCCTAACACACGTTTCATAATCACCTTCCTTTTATCATAACTTTATATGTTTTGGCTATCAATGTAGCTTTGAGTAAAGCATTCCGTACAAGACGGTATTCCGATTTAAAATGATTGGGATTGGTTTGGCTCCCACCTCTGTATTGGACCAGGATAGAAAACTTGGACATGAATTGTCTGATTTGGTTCCCACGAAATTCGATCAGGTGTATTTTTCCAGGAAATAGAAAAACACAACCGATGTCACGCAATAGGCCCCGGTTGAAGTCCAACCTTTTAATTGATGCGAATTATCGTAATCTTTTTGTAGTTGTCGACGATCCATATTCCGGAAAACAGTTTTGTTAACACCTGATCGCCGGCATTGCCAGGATTTGATCACGTACGTGGGAATTTCACGTAATTTGAGTGACCGCAAACCCTGTTTGGAAGCTTTCAGAATCACCGGGTTTTGGCAGGGCTTTTCAACCGGTTTCTTTTCTTTGGTTTGGCCTGTGGCCAGGCTGACCGCAAGAAAGAGAAGTCCGATCAGTGAGAGATAGTGTTTTACCATCCGAAAAACAATTGGAGTGAATACAGTGGTACTTCCTTTAGATTCAGCGCCGGTCCATTCACATTTTTACCCTGAAATTTCCAGCCGCTGCTTGAATAGCCATTCTGCATGAATCCTGCTTTTACATCCAATCCCAGCCAGGACCTCAGGTAAATACGCAATCCAATCGAGCTGGTAAATCCGGCCCACCACTTCGTCATATTGTCACTGGATGACAATGAGACAGATGAGTTACCATAGCTGTTCAATAAAGCATCCCATGCTGTACTGGTGTTTTTTGTATTCAGATTGATCACGCCGCGGCCGATAATTCCACCGACGGAAAAATTCAATTCAATCCGGTGCCAGGGCCAGTAAAAAGTTTGCAAACCGACAATCCGGTAGGATAACGTCCGGGTAAATGAGGCACCGGATGTTGTTTTCCCTGTCTGCCGTGAATTATATCCACTGTAAGTCAATCGCGTATTGTAAAATATCTGCCTTTCAATGGAAAGGCCATACAGGACATTTTTCGCCATAAAATTCGGAGTGGGTATTTCCGTGTTGGTTTCAAATCCTGAGAGAGTCGGCTCATAATAACCGCCATTTAAGGCCATCATCGTTCGCGGTTGGCCCGCGAGAATGGAAATCCCCAATACAATTAGGAAAGAAAGAAGCAGACTTGGTTTCATAAGAAGCTTAAATTTATGACGATCGGATCATAGATAAGAATGAATAAGATAGGTCATTGGATATTGATATTATTCGGCTGCCTCAGCAGTCTTGCAGCCGATGTGAACCATGTCGTCATCTACTATTCCGGTCAATCCGAAGTGGGTTTAATCGATTCCATGAACTCGGGAACGATTTATTTAACCCGGTATTCCGACTCTAAGTCGATGGAGATTTCACTCTCAAATGTGTACATGGCTTATGACGATCAGAATCGATTGTTTTATGTAAGTCCTTCGTTTCGGGACCGCATTGATCAAATTGAAGAATATTCCGGTGAAGTGATCACGTTGGAAGGTGAACATCTCCCCTTTCAATCGTTCTACTGGAATCGCAATTTTATCAAACCGGAAGTGTTTTTAACCACTGCCCATGATTCTGTTTATTCTGTAGCGTTGTTTGATATATCAAAAGTTGAATTGGATTTTTCCACACTCAATGAATCTGTGGCCAAAGGATTTCACCGATCTGCCGGTTTATTTCTGGGATTGACAGCTTTCGAAACGTTGGGAGGTTGGCGTCAATCGCTCCATCACCAAAAGCTGATTTCAACGGCCGCCGCTAAAAACCTGGGAACAAATGCCTGGGATAATGGGCAGAAACTTTTACCAAGAGCAGATATTGCGGGAATCAAAACCACCGGCGTACGTTATCACTCCATGATAATATCCTTTACACTTTTTACAGCCGGTCAAATGGCCTGGGATATTTGGCGTGGCAATCGTATTCACTATTTCTTCCCCAAAACCGTTGACGAACGATTCCCCCGGTCCATGTTTCATTTTTCTTTTAAACGGTGGTATAAAAAACAGATCGCAAAAGCGAAAACAAAACTGCCCGATCTACCGTTCTGAAATCCTCCGACGACTGAGATCTACCACGCCCATTAGTTTTACGATCCAATCTCCAAATTTTGGCGCTATTTGATTTAAAGATAGCAACGGACGTATGGGTCCCTTATTCACGATAATCTCTCTGGATGAGGTAGTTAAGGCTTTTAGAACCGCTTCTGCGACTGCTTCCGGCGGCGATGTCCCCAGTAATCCAGGTGGATCAATATGACCGTCGAAAAACATACCCGTGTCTGCGATATACCCGGGACAGACTACCGTGATTCCTACACCCGAACTTTTCTTCTCCTGGCGTAAACCTTCGGACCATTTAATCAATCCTGCTTTGGAAGCGGAATAGAGCGAATTATAGGCCACACCTTTCTTCCCGGCTAAAGACCCAATGGAAACTACGGCGCCATGGGACGCTTCAAGTTCCTTCCAGAATAAACGTGTTAATTCAATTGGCGCCAGCAGGTTCGTATTTAGAATTCGAATTACATCCTCCAACATATTCTTTTCAAAATGCTGGTAATATTCCACCCCTGCATTGTTGATTAGCGCAAAGATGTTTGGTTGTATTCTCAGGACATTCTCGTAAAGCTCAAAAAGATTTGCTTGATCGGATAAATCCGCAGGAATTGGGGAAAATTTTGCTCCGAATTGGGTGACAATATTTTCGGTTTCACTTAGTCCGCTTTCACTCCGGGCTACGCCAATAATGTCATAACCGTTTTCCGCCAGTGATTTTGCAATGATCCGGCCAATGCCTCTTGAAGCGCCGGTTAAAACAACAGTTTTTCGTTCCATGATTCCCTCTGTAAATATGAATGAGAAACTACAGTCGTTTGCGAGAAAACTCAGACAAAAGTTTATACAACACCCGACCTTCAGGGGAGTCGTGATTTGCCCCTCCGGTTAAATTATAATGCGATATACATCAGGACTTGGTAAATCTTCAATCCGAGTGATAAGGCGATTCTTGGTGTTACACGTTAACTTAAACCTAATAATCAACCTTGACCGTCTCTCCGGTATCCCGATTTCTTATTTACTTATACCTGCTACTTAAAACTTCTCAAACTGCAAACTGGCAATTGCAAACTGCCAACTGCTAACCGCATCCTTCTTTTATTTATATCGATCCAAATTCAGACTTCGTATGAAATCCGGCTGCGCATATAGGGTATTGTAACTAAACATGCAAATACCCGGGAATCGGGTCACATGTGTATAAAATATCTTATCAGCCACATCGAAGGATTGCTGGTTATACAGTGCAATTCCCATTACGATCCGGTTGCGATATTTTTGTGGGAGATTGTCATAGATCAGATCGATAACACGGGCAAACTCATGTAACTCAGCGGTATAATTCATTGGGATTGCCTGATCAAGATAACCGGCGGCTAACCATACATCCCATTCCTGATAAAAGTTTTCCCGTGCCTGTACCAGGTCCGGTTTCACCGCTGCCGATAAAATACACTCGGGGCGGACCTCCTGAATCATTTCATGGGTTTCTTTCACCAGTTCGGTAATCGACTTCCGGCGGAAATCATCCCATTTATCCTTTTCTGAAATCAATACAGGATTGTCAGACATTTTTCGAAAACTCAGAACGACCTTTTTTGGATTTTTCCCACTCTGCAATTGAAAGACTTTAACTGCGGCCGGGTTATATCCGTATGCAGCGCCTTTATAACGTATATAATCCAGGTGCATTCCGTCGATAGGGTATTTGGCCACCAGTTCACGAAAAACGCTTAATAGATGGGCATTCACTTTCGGATGCTCTGGTGAGAGATAATAGCCTTCATCCGGTTCGCCTAACAACTCATGTCCGTTTTCGGGAATGTCATCACCGTTAAAATCCTGATCAAACCAGTCTTTATGTGTGTAAATGAGGTGACCTTGGGGCGCGGTTGCCTGATCCGGTGACCAGGCTAAATAAACATTGACCCAGGCATGAACCCGAATCCCACGCTCATGTGCTTTGTCAATCGTATAAGCCAAGGGATCAAAACTCTGTCCATTTAGCATGGGACTTTTCGGGACTAACAGTGACTGGTAATATGCATCACCGCGTCCGCGAACCTGAACCAGGATATCCGTGATTCCGGACCTTTCAGCAGTATCCAGCATGTGATCGATTTTTTGCGGTGAGGTGAGTGTATTTCTGACAACCCAGAGGTAACGATATTTAAACCCATGATCTTGGGCAATCAGATGTCCGGTAAATAAATAAAAAAGCAGGAAAACCCAGCGGATTGTCCTGCTTTTGAAGGATAATGAAAAATTCAACCAAGGGTCCTCAAGAGGAGGGCTCTGCTTTTTCTTCCTTGGATTCCTTTGTCTTTGATTTTTTCTTGGAATCGCCAACACCGGCCATATCTACCAGTTCAATAATAGACACATCAGCGCGATCGTTGTCACGGAATCCTAATCGGAGAACCCGGGTATATCCACCGGGACGATTGGCATAAACCGGAGCCACTTCATTAAAGAGTGCTGCAACGGTATCTTTATGATTCACTTTTCGGAGTACTTGACGACGAGCATGTACATCACCTCGTTTAGCGAAGGTAATCAATGGTTCCACAAACCTGCGTAATTCCATCGCTCTGGCATGCGTCGTTTGGATTCGTTTGTGTTTAATTAGGGAGACGGTCATGGAAGAAAGCATGGCTTTCTTCTGGCTGCGATTCGCCAATCCTAATTTGCGTTTTGCGCTTAAGTGTCGCATGAGATTCTAAAGCTCTTCCTTTAAGTATTTGTCCACATCCATTCCAAATTGCAGACCCATTTCATCCAGCTTTTCAACCAATTCAGTCAGCGATTTCCGACCGAAGTTTTTATACTTCAGCATTTCGCTTTCTTCTTTGCTAACCAGTTCGTGAATGTAACGAATTCCGGCAGCCTGGAGACAATTGAAACTCCGGACTGAAAGCTCCATCTCTTCGATAGTGGAATTTAGTAATCCACGGATCGCCACGGTTTCCGAACTGATATCATCCGTAACTTCCAGAACTTCCGGACGACTGATCGCCTCAATAAACTGGAAATGTTCCTTCAGGATCGTTGATGCATGAGATAAAGCATCTTTGGGTGAAATGGCACCATTTGTTTCTACATCAATGGTTAGACATTCCTGCGACTCCTTGGCACCGGGCAAAGGAGTGGATTTGAATATCACTCTGGAGACGGGATTGAAGATACTGTCGATTGCAATGACGCCGATAGGAGCACTGGGCATCTCGTTTTCTTCACTGGGGACATAACCTTTTCCAATGCCGATCCACAGTTCCAGCTTTAATTCACCTTCATCATTGATTTCGGTGATATAATGATCCGGGTTTAAGATAACAAATTGATCACTTTTTGCCTGAATGTCTTTTGCAGTGACAACCTTTTTACCCGAAAGAGTCAATTCAACTTTATCCGGATTGTGATCCATGAGTTTAAACTTGACACCCTTCAGGTTCATGATGATATCGGCAACATCATCTTTCACACCTTTGATCGTGGAAAATTCATGAACCACCGTATCAAACTTCACATTCGTGATTGCCGCACCCGGAATACTGGTAAGTAATACCCGTCGCAGTGCGTTTCCAATTGTTGTGCCAAACCCGCGTTCCAGCGGTTGAATGGTAAATCTTCCGAAAGTAGATGTTTGTGAACCGGAATCGATTTCGACATCTAATTTTATTTCATTTGCCATTGAGCGAATTACCTTTTGATTATTATTTAGAGTAGAGTTCTACTACCAATTGTTCGTTGAAGGTCACATTCATTTGATCCCGTTCCGGAATCTCAAGAAATGATCCCTGCATTTTGGCTTTATCCAATTCCAGCCAGGGTAGATCGATATCGCCTTTAATTCGTTTCATAGAATTCATGATAATATCCAGCTTTTTACTACGCTCACGAACTTGGATTACGTCTCCGGGGCGAACCAGAAATGAAGCGATGTTTACTTTTCGGTTGTTCACCAGAAAATGACCATGATTTACCAACTGTCTTGCTGCCGGACGAGTGGATGCAAATCCCAACCGATAGATCACATTATCCAGCCGACGTTCCAGCAATTGCAACAGGTTAATACCGGTTTCACCTTCCATTTGGTCGGCTTTTTCAAAATAGTTACTAAATTGTTTTTCCAGTAAGCCGTACGTCGTTCTAATCTTCTGTTTTTCCAGAAGTTGGACACCATAATTGGATTTACGTCTACGACGACTTTGTCCGTGTTGTCCCGGACCGTAAGCCTTTTTTGCTAATAGACGATCGAATTTGGGGTTACCGAATATATTCTCCCCGAATTTCCTGACCAGTTTGCCACGGGGACCCATTTGTTTTGCCATAAATTATTGCTCCTGACTCGAACGATTAGACGCGACGCCGTTTTGGAGGACGGCATCCATTATGCGGCAATGGTGTTACATCGCGGATTGCGGTAACTTGAAGTCCTGCCACAGCCAAAGCACGAATAGCTGATTCACGACCGGATCCGGGACCCTTGACGCGCACTTCCACACTTTTCAATCCCATATTCAATGCTTCTTTTGCCGCCTTATCGGCTGCCATAGTTGCGGCATAAGCTGAGTTTTTTCGGGATCCTTTAAAACCGGATGTTCCGGCTGTGGACCATGCCAAAACGTTACCGAATGCATCGGTGAAAGAAATATGGGTATTGTTGAAGGTCGCTTTGATATGAACGACGCCGTTTGGCTCAACGACCTTCTTTTTCTTTTTACGAACCTTTGTCTGCTTTTTAGCTGCCACGAATGTTATCCTTTCTTACCTGCCGCTTTACGGCCCATTCCAACCGTCCGTTTCCGACCTTTTCGTGTCCGGGCGTTGGTTTTAGTTCTTTGACCGTTTGCCGGAAGTCCCCTGCGGTGTCTTACTCCACGGTAGCTCCCAATATCTTTCAGTCGTTTGATATTCATCGCGGTTTCCGAACGAAGTTCACCTTCGATCTTATTATCGCTTTTTTCTACGGCTGCCCGTAAGGCCGTCACTTGTTCTTCGGAAAGGTCCTTGACACGCAGTTCAAGGTCAATCCCGGCAGTGTTACAAATTTCCTGTGCCCGAGTCAAACCGATGCCGTAAATATAACGCAGCGAATACGGTACTTTTTTATCCCTCGGAATATCGATCCCGGCAATACGTGCCACGCGCGACTCCTATCCTTGTCTTTGTTTATGCTTGGGGTTAGGGCAGATGACCAACACCACCCCATGCCGTTTAATTATTTTGCACTTATCGCACATCTTTTTTACTGAAGGACGTACTTTCATGATTCCTCTATTTCTGTCGATAAACGATCCGACCTCGTGAGAGATCGTACGGTGAAATTTCGAGGGTCACCGTATCCCCCGGTAAAATTTTGATGAAGTGCATCCGCATCTTTCCGCTGACATGGGCCAACACTTCGTGTTTGTTTCCCCCGATTTCAATTTCCACACGGAACATGGCATTGGGCAGGGTCTCTTTGATAATCCCCGTAACCTGGATGGCTTTTTCTTTAGCCATGGGCTGCCACTCGATGACTTAAAATTCTGGGACCGTTCTTTTCGATTGCAATTGTATGCTCAAAATGTGCGCTGGGAGCGCCGTCTCTGGTTATCACTGTCCACCCATCCTTGGCTGTGAATACTTCCTTCCGTCCTGCATTGATCATCGGTTCGATGGCAATACACATACCTTCGCGAAGCCGGTACCCTTGTTTAGGAATTCCATAGTTCGGGACTTGTGGATCTTCGTGGAGTTCCGTTCCAATTCCATGGCCAACTAATTCCCGAACCACAGAATAGCCATGAGCTTCCACATAGGTTTGTACGGCGTGCCCTATATCGGAAACGTAATTCCCGGAAATCGCTTGTTCGATTCCCTTGTACAGTGATTCTTGAGTCACTTTCATTAATTCTTGCTTCACCGGGTCCACTTTCCCAACAGCAAATGTTCGGGCTGAATCACCAAAGTATCCTTCCTTTTCCGCTCCGCAATCAACTCCTACAATCTGACCTTCTTCCAAAATGCGATCACTGGGTATACCGTGTACAACTTCTTCATCAATTGAGATACACAAAGTTGCGGGATATCCCATGTAACCCTTGAAGGCCGGACGAGCTCCTTTGGACCGAATGAAATCTTCTGCCATTTTATCCATCTCTAACAGCGACAGTCCCGGTTTTATTGAAGCTTCAATAAGATCGAGAGTTTCGGCAACAATCCGGTTGCTGGCTTCAATCAAAGCAATTTCCCGTGGTGAACGAATACGAACCACTACATGCGCCTCCGACCACGAATTTTTCCCTGGGTCAGGAAGCCATCATAATGCCGCATGAGTAAATGCGATTCAATTTGCTGTAGCGTATCCAGAGCCACACCCACAATAATCAGCAGACTGGTTCCACCAAAAAATGAAGCCAGATCATAGCCAATATCCATCGCCTTCATTAAGACATAAGGGAAAATGGCGATCAAGGCCAGGAAGACCGATCCGGGTAATGTCACCCGGGTTAAAATATTGTCAATGTATTCGGCAGTCCGTTTTCCGGGCCGAACACCGGGAATAAACCCACCCTGTTGCTTCATTGTAGTGGAAACCTGGGTCGGATCAAATGCAATCGCGGTGTAGAAATATGTGAAGAAAACGATGATGATACCAAAAATGAACCAGTAAAACGGATGATCGTAAGAAAACCAACCCATCATACGCTGAACCAATTCACTGTTGGAGAAAAACATTCCGATCGTACTGGGAATGAACATAATCGATTGAGCGAAAATAATCGGCATCACACCGGCTGTATTCACCCGAAGCGGAATATGGGTGGATTGTCCACCATAGACTTTGCGCCCGACGACCCGCTTGGCATATTGCACCGGGATTTTCCGTGTACCCTGTGTCAATAAAACAACAAAGCCGACAATGATGAACATTATCCCAATCAGTACAACTTCGCCCAGCATATTGCGCACACCTTCACGGATCAGGGTCACTTCACTGATTAGGACGTTTGGAAATCGTGATAAAATACCAATCATAATGATCAGAGAAATACCATTCCCGATGCCACGTTCAGTGATTCGTTCACCAAGCCACATCATAAGCATGGTTCCGGTTACCAGACTCACAATTACCGTGAACATGAATATAAATCCGGGATGAGGGACAACAGCGACTACATTACCGTTCAGTGTGGCAGTCATGCCTTCCAAAAATACACCAACACTATAAGACTGTAACCCGGCAATACCGACGGTAGTATAACGGGTCAGCTGGTTTAACTTTTTCCGTCCTTCTTCCCCCTCTTTTTGCAGACGCTGGAAGTACGGGACCACGGCACCCATCAATTGTAAAATAATGGATGCGGAAATGTACGGCATAATACCCAGGGCAAATAAAGTTGCTTTCCGGAACGCGCCACCTGCAAACAGGTCATACAACCCAAAGAGAGTGTTTGAAAAGTTTTGAAGGGCTGCACCTAAGGCTTTTCCATCGATTCCGGGGACAGGAATATGCGCCCCGATACGAACGACAACCAGAATACCGATGGTAAACAGTATTCGCCTGCGCAGCTCGGGAATATTAAAGATATTTCTGATTTTTTCGATCACAGGACCGTCGCAGTGCCTCCCGCTTTGGTAATTTTTTCTTTCGCTGATTCACTGAACGCACTGGCGGTCACATTCACCTCGCGTTCAATCTCACCATTGGCTAAAACTTTCACCGGTTGGTATTCAGAGCGAATTAAACCGGCTGCCTTCATTTCTGCCGGAGTGATTTCTTTGCCTTTGATCCGATCAAAATCTGACAGATTTACAATCTGGAATTCTTTCTTAAAGTGATAATTGGAAAAGCCGCGCTTTGGTAAACGACGCAATAACGGCATCTGTCCGCCTTCGAACCAGGGTCGTTTTTTATTTCCACTGCGTTGACCGGCACCTTTATTTCCACGACCTGCGTTCCGCCCCAATCCGGACCCATGTCCACGACCGCGCCGCTTGGTGTCCTTTGTCGAACCAGGAGCAGGTTGTAATTCGCCCAGTTTCATCCGACTTCCTCAACTTTCAGCATAAATTCAATTTTCTTAATTGTACCACGAATAGCCGGTGTATCCTTTTGGATTACCGTTTGATTCAATTTGTGCAAACCCAGAGCATCCAGTTGGCGTTTGGCTTTCGCCCTGTATCCGATGCGACTGCGAATCTGAGTAATTTTCAGTGATTTTGGCTCTTTTTTCGGCATATCAACTAAATACCTGTTTAATGGTCATTCCCCGGCGTGAAGCGATGGTCACCGCGTCCTGTAAATTTTCCAAAGCTTCCACAGTGGCTTTGACAACATTCAATGAATTATTAGCTCCTAAGCGTTTGGTCAGAATATTGGAAATACCGGCTTGTTCCATAACAGCTCGTACCGCTGAACCTGCAATAATCCCGGTACCTTGCGATGCCGGTTTTAACATGACCTTACTGGCACCGTAATGACCAATGATTTTGTGCGGAATCGTTCCGTTAATCAACGGTATCCGGAATAAATTTTGTTTGGCATTCTCTTTCGCCTTGTTGATCGAAGACAAGACTTCACCGGCTTTCCCCTGTCCTACTCCGACGTGGCCTTTTCCGTCGCCAACAACAACCAGGGCGGAAAACCGAAACCGTTTTCCACGGGAGGTCACTTTCGCAACGCGCCGAATTTGAATGACGGTTTCTTCTCTTAATTCCAGTTCTGCAGGATTAATCATTTGTATTCCTTTAAAATTCCAGTCCGCTTTCGCGAGCAGCTTCCGCCAACGCTTTTATACGACCGTGATACGGATATCCGTTACGATCAAATACAACTTTTTTAATCTTTTTTGTTTTTGCTTTTTTTGCAATTTCTGCACCGACAACGCGGCTGACATCGGTTTTATTGCTCGCTTTTTCAACGGCATCCCGAATATCCTTATCGCGTGAAGATGATGAAATCAATGTAATGCCTTTGAAATCATCAATCAGCTGAACTTCAATGTGCTTCAAGCTCCGATAGACACACAGCCGGGGACGATCCACCTTGAATCGTGCAGCACGTTTGCTTCGGTTCCGTCGCCGCAGGTAACGTTTGTAATCGTTTTGAACTTTACCCATAATTATGCACCAACCGTTTTGCCCTGTTTAATCCGGACGTACTCATCTTTGTAACGAATTCCTTTACCCTTGTACGGCTCCGGTTTACGGAAAGAGCGAATCTTTGCCGCTACTTCGCCTACCAATTGCTTATCCATTCCGGATATCGTGATGGCGGTCCGTTCCGCTTTAATATTAATTCCTTCCGGTGGATCAAAAATAATACCATGCGAATAACCGAGCTGAAGGACCAGGCGATTTCCATTCATATTTGCCTGGTATCCCACACCACGAATTTCCAATTCCTTCTGGAAACCTTCCGACACACCCAAAACACCGTTTGCAATAAGCTGACGAAACGTTCCGTGAAGTGAACGATGCCGGGCGCTGTCAGTCGGACGCGAAACCAAAATCTGATTTTCTTTTTTCTCAACCGTTAACTCCGGATGGACCGGGACAGAAAGTGAGCCCTTCGGCCCTTTGATATCCACAACGCCACTACCGAGGATGACTTCGGTTTTATCCGGTATTGTTATCGGGTTTTTACCAATTCTTGACATATTTCCTTACCAAATGTTGCAAATAACTTCACCGCCAACTTTTAAGCGTTTGGCGATTTTGTTTGATACAACGCCTCTGGATGTTGATAAAATGGAGATACCCATTCCGGCCAACACTCGAGGAATTTCTGTTGAGCTGACATAAACACGACGTCCGGGCCGGCTCACACGTTCTAATTTTGAAATAATCGGTTTTCCTTTACTGTCATACCGAAGGAAAACCCTGATTTGTTCACGAGCTTCACTACGTATGAAAATAAAATCATCTACGTACTTTTCTTCTTTCAGAATAAAAGCGATCCGCTTTTTCATCTTGGAAGCCGGAATATCGACCCAGCGTTTATTTGCCTGGAGTCCGTTCCGGATTCTAGTCAGAAAATCTGCAATGGGATCTGTCATGGACATGTGTAAAAATCTCCTTTACCAACTGGCCTTTGTCACGCCGGGTATTTCGCCTTTCAGCGCCATTTCCCGGAAACAGATACGGCAGACGCCAAACTTGCGCATATAGCCACGCGGACGTCCACAACGGAAACAACGTCTGACCGTCCGGCTGGAATATTTTGGCGTCCGTTTAGCCTTAACAATTAATGATTTTCTTGCCATTAAGCAGCCTCGCCTATCTCATCTTTTTTCACAGGTTTATCCCTTAACGGGAATCCAAATCCACGCAACAACCAATATGCTTCATCGTCGGTCTTGGCAGATGTTGTAATCGCCACGTCCAACCCGCGAATTGCATCGATTTTATCGTAATTGATTTCTGTGAAAATAATTTGCTCTTTAATCCCGAAATTGTAGTTACCGCGTGAATCAAAGGATTTGAACGAAAGTCCGGTAAAATCTCGTGTTCTCGGCAAGGCAACCACAATGAGTCGCTGGAAAAATTCAAACATTTGATTACCGCGGATCGTAACACTACACCCCACATTAAATCCGCGCCTGATCTTAAAATTCGAAACATCGCGGCTGGCTTTGGTTACAACGGCTTTCTGTCCGGAAATTGCGGTAAGCTCACTCACAGCACTTTCCAATGCTTTGGGATTATTTTTCCCGTCACCCACACCCATATTCAATGTGATTTTTTCAAGACGGGGGACTTCCATAATATTTTTGTACTTAAAGCGTTTCATCAGGTCCGGAACGATCGTCTCACGATACAAGGCTTTCAAAACCGGTAC
>CAZJWP010000009.1:15947-38300 GCA_964549745.1 uncultured bacterium
TTGGTTGTTTTAGCCTTGGTTGAAGCTTTCTTTGGCGCTGTTTTTTTCGCAGCCGGTTTCTTGGGCTTCGCGGCTGACTTTTTAGCAGTCGTTTTCTTTGGGGGTGTTTTGGCTTTTTTCTCTTCCGCCATAATTATGACTCAATTTCCTGTCCCGTTTTCCGGGCAATTCTAATTTTTGTACCGTCATCCAATTTGCGGTATCCGATTTTGGTGACACCACCACCGTGGATCAACATTACGTTGGAAGAATCAATGGGTGCTTCTCTTTCAATAAATCCTCCACTGGGATTTTCCTGCGTCGGACGAGAGGCTCGTTTAATGAAATTGACTCCTTCAACGATGATTCGCCCGGATTTGGGTGATACCGCTAAAATTTTTCCTTCTTCTCCACGATGATTTCCACTGATCACCCGGACTTTCATACCTTTTTTTAAACGCATTACAAAACCTCCGGAGCCAGGGACACGATCCGCATATACCCGCTGTCGCGAAGTTCACGTGCTACGGGACCAAAAATACGGGTTCCGAGTGGCTCATCCTGCGGTGTCAGCAGGACCGCTGCATTGTCGTCAAAACGGATATACGATCCATCTTGCCGACGGATTTCTTTTTTCGTCCGCACAATGACTGCCCGACTCACCTGTCCTTTTTTCACCATTCCGTCCGGTAATGCTTTTTTAACCGTGACGACAATTATATCACCTACGGTAGCGTACCGTCTTTTTGAACCGCCTAATACCTTGAAGCACAGGACTTCTTTTGCTCCGGTATTGTCAGCTACTTTTAATCTGGTTTCCTGTTGAATCACGATTTTACCCGATTTTTACCGATTCACGTATGATTTGACTGACTTGCCACCGTTTATGCCGACTTAACGGACGCGTCGCTGAAATTTTCACTACATCACCCATGGAAGGTTCAACGCCAGCCACATGAGCCATGTACTTTTTGTATTGATTGATATATTTCTTATAGACGGGGTGTTGCACTCTTCGTGTAACTTTCACCACCACGGTTTTATCCATGCTGGTACTGACCACTTCCCCGACTAAAATTCTGTTCTTTCGTTCCTGGGACATGCTGGTTCCTTAAGCTTTTTCCTGTCTTAATCCCAGTTCAAATTCATGAAGAGCTGTTTTAATCTGGGCAATTTCTCGTTTAATATGACGAATTTTCAATGGGTTTTCAAGTTGCTGAAGCGCTTTTTGAAACCGAAGGTTCTGCAAGGCATCCATATCATCTTTTAACCGGGTTTCCAATTCAGGAGGGGTCATTTCTAATAATTCGGTCTTCTTCATCGCCTAAAACTCCCGCCGTGTAACAACTCTGGTTTTAATCGGCAACTTATTACTGGCGTTTTTAAAAGCTTCCGCAGCTTGCTCCAACGAAACACCTTCTACCTCAAAAAGAATTCGGCCTGGTTTCACATTGGATACCCAATATTCAGGAGCACCTTTTCCTTTTCCCATACGTGTTTCCGCCGGTTTCTGCGTAATGGGTTTGTCCGGGAATATCCGGATCCACATTTTACCGGTTTTCCGAACCACGCGGGCAATCGTAATACGAGCTGATTCAATTTGCCGCGCTGTGACCCAACCCGGTTCCATGGCTTTCAAACCGATACTCCCGAAGGCGACATAATCTCCACCTTTCGCCATACCCCGCCGATTTCCACGGTGATGACGCCGAAATTTAATTTTCTTCGGTTCCAGCATGATTAACGAACCTCTCCGTTACAAATCCATACTTTAATTCCAATGATACCGTAACTCGTTTGAGCTTCAGTTAGCGCGTAATCAATATCCGCACGTAAGGTGTGAAGCGGAACGCGGCCGGACATGAATTTTTCGCTTCTGGCGATTTCAGCTCCGCCCAGACGACCGGCGACATTAATACGAATACCTTCCGCCCCCATCCGCATTGTGGATTGAATTGTCTTGTTCACAACACGACGGTATGCAATCTTACGGATTAGTTGGTGCGCAATATTGGCTCCGACTAAAGCAGCATCCAATTCCGGGCGTTTAATCTCGGAAATATTGATCTGTACATCTTTCTTGGTTAACTGCTTGACTTCCTTTTTTAAACGGGTTACTTCTTCACCGCCTTTTCCGATAACAATTCCCGGACGGGCGGTGTGGATCGTCACAGTGACAATTTTTGATGTGCGGCTGATCTCTATCTTCGATATCCCAGCATTCGGCAGCCGAACAGTAAGGTATTGCCTAATTCGTGTATCTTCTTCGAATTCTGATGCAAAATTCTTCTTATTGGCATACCAGTTGGACTTCCAGGCTTTATTGACTATCAGGCGGAATCCAACCGGATGTGTTTTTTGTCCCAAAAGGTGCTCCTATACTCTCATTCGTCCGATACAATGATTGTCAAATGACTCATTGGACGCCGGATTCGTGAAACCCGTCCCATCGAACCGGCGCGAAAACGTTTTAATACCGGACCGCCATCTACAAAGGCCGTGCGGATCGTTAGCGTTTCCGGATCCAGATTCGATTTATCCGACATGTTCATAAAATTGCTCACCGCAGATCTGACTGTTTTCTCAATCGCCTGGGCTGCTTTTTCAGGAGAAAAGTGAAGGTAATTGAGAGCAAAACCCACTCGCTGTCCGCGAACTTCATCCAGTGTCTTCCGTATTTTTCGCGGAGACTGGTGCAAATGCTTACTTACTGCTTTCGCTTCCATAGCTTATTTCTTTCTGTCTCCTGAGTGCATTCTAAATATACGCGTTGGGGCAAATTCTCCCAGTTTATGACCTACCATATTTTCATAAATATAGACCGGGATGAACTTATTACCATTGTGAATGGCTAACGTATGTCCAACAAATTCAGGAATGATCATGGAATCCCGTGACCAGGTTTTGATCACTTTCTTCTTCCCCGATTCATTCAAAACTTCAATTTTCTTTAATAATTTGGGAGAAACATACGGTCCCTTTTTAATTGATCGGGCCATGCTATTTCCTTCTCTTCACAATCATATCGTTAGATTTTTTGTTCCGTTTCCGGGTTTTATATCCTTTAGTCGGTTTTCCCCATGGCGTTGTTGGGTGGCGTCCACCTGAAGACTTCCCTTCACCACCTCCCATGGGATGATCCACCGGGTTCATAGCAACGCCGCGCACTTTCGGCCGGCGTCCCAACCACCGGCTCCTACCGGCTTTCCCGGAGATGATTTGTTCGTGTGTTCGATTCCCGACTTGACCAAGTGTGGCAAAACACTTGTCGGAGACCATCCGAACTTCACCTGAGGGAAGTTTTAATGAAGTAAATCCATTGTCATGAGCCATAATTTGTGCGGATGTACCGGCGCTGCGAACAATTTGCCCGCCTTTTCCCGGTACTAACTCCACATTGTGCACAACCATACCACTGGGGATTCGTTGCAAAGGCAATGAATTACCCAAGGTTAGCGGTGCGGATTCACCGGATAAAATTGTCGCCCCCACACTTAATGTGGCAGGGGCCAAAATATATCTTTTTTCACCATCTGCATAAAAAACCAAGGCAATATTTGCAGAGCGATTCGGATCGTACTCAATCGCTACAATTTTACCGGGTATATCATGCTTATCCCGTTTAAAATCAACGATACGATAACGACGACGATGCCCGCCGCCGCGATGACGACTGGTGATCCTGCCTTTGTTATTCCGACCTCCCGATTTTCTCAATGCGGTCGTCAAAGATTTTTCCGGTGTCGACGTCGTGATTTCTGCGAAATCCGAACGGGATGCAAAGCGACTACCGGGTGTTACCGGCTTTAATTCTCGAATACCCATAATTAACTGGTCGTTTCACCTTTCAACAAATCGATTGAAAATCCTTCTCTCAGGGTTACGATCGCTTTCTTCCAGGATGATCGGTGCCCCTGCGTACGAATGGTATGCCCGCCACTCCGGACCGTCATTTCCTTGGCTTTGCCTTTGCGATTCATTGTGGCTACCTTTTCCACTTCAACGTCAAATTTGGTTTCCACTGCTCGTTTAATTTCAATCTTGTTTGCGGTGGGCAAAACCTGGAAAGCGTATTTCCGCTGAGATTCTTCCAACTGACTCATTTTTTCCGTAAAAATCGGACGGATGATTAATTTTCTGAAATCTGTCATGATGCTTTCTTCTTCAACTGCTCATTTAGCAAAGCTAAACCGGACTTGTCAAAGACCAGTACTTCGTTATCCAGAATATCATATGTACTGGCGTCTGTCGCTTTCAGGATCAGAACATTGGGGATATTCTGTGAAGCAAGGATAAGATTCGGTTCCACGGTTCCCAGGAGGAATGTCACCACCTTTCCTTCCAATTCCCATTGTTTCAGTAGCGCCGCAAATTCTGCCGTACGCGGGTGATCGACTTTGACTTCATCAAAGATTTTAACCTGACCACTAGCGACTTTATCGGAAAGGACACTTTTACGCGCGATTTGCTTCATTTTCCGATTCAGTTTTTTCTTATATAAATGTGGCAAAGGACCAAAAACAACACCACCACCTGGCCACAGAGGGGAGCGGGTACTTCCGGCACGCGCAACACCGCGACCTTTTTGACGAAATGGTTTTCGACCACCACCGCGAACCATTCCCCTGGATTTGGCTGCATGGGTGCCTTGGCGCAAATTAGCTAATTCGGCCTGGACAGCCTGGTGGACGATCGCTTCGTTGGGTTCGATCCCGAATACGGAATCTTCAACCGGAATATTTTCCGTAGATCCGTCGAATTTCAGTACTGGCAATTTCATAATTATTTTGTAATGTAAACGATTCCGTTATTCGCCCCGGGAACGGCACCTTTCAGGAAGACCTGGTTCTGTTCAGGGTCGATTTTAACAATTTCGATATTTCGAACAGTCACACGGGCATTTCCCATATGACCGGCCATTCGAAGGCCTTTAAAAACTCTTGAGGGGTCCGATGCTTGTCCGATCGAACCGGGATGACGTAATGTGTTCTTTGTTCCATGCGTTTCCGGCTGACGGCTGAAACCGTGACGTTTAATCACACCGGCAAAACCTTTTCCTTTGGAACGACCCACAACCGATACATGATCACCAGGTTTGAATAATTGGACAGTAAATTCCTGACCTTCCTTATACTCAAATCCTGGTACACTTTCAAATTCAGCCAGATAACGTTGTAAGGACACTCCGGCCTTGGCAAAATGGCCTTGCAAAGGCTTTGTGGTATGCTTCGGTTTTACCGTACCAAATCCGACCTGGACAGCTTCATAGCCATCCCTATCTTTCGATTTTACTTGTGTTACGGTACAAGGACCGGCCTCTACAATAGTCACCGGAACCCGAACACCGTTATCGGTATAAATTTGGGTCATTCCGATTTTTTTACCAATCAATCCGCGCATATCAAACCTTTATCTCAATATCCACACCGGCAGGTAAATCCAGTTTCATCAGCGATTCAACGGTTTTGGGTGTCGAATTCAAAATATCAATCAAGCGCTTATGGGTCTTGGTCTGAAATTGCTCACGGGATTTTTTATCCACATGTGGCGAACGCAAGACTGTATAGATAGTCCGCTTTGTCGGTAATGGTATCGGACCGGAGATGATTGCGCCGGTTGATTTAGCCGTTTTTACGATCTTTTCCGTGGATTTGTCCAACAACGTATGATCGTAGGCTTTTAAACTGATTCGGATAGATTGTTTTGCCACTGGATTATCCTATTCTACGATTTCCGTGACAACACCGGCGCCAACCGTATGACCGCCTTCACGAATGGCAAAGCGCAATTCTTTGTCCATCGCAATCGGTGTGATCAATTCTATTTCTAACTGCACCTGATCACCGGGCATGACCATTTCGGTCCCCTCCGGTAACGTTGCCACTCCGGTCACATCTGTGGTCCGGAAATAAAACTGCGGACGATATCCGTTAAAGAACGGGGTATGACGGCCACCTTCATCCTTCTTCAACACGTATACATTCGCCTTGAACTTGGTATGCGGTGTTATCGATCCCGGTACGGCCAATACCATTCCACGCTTCAATTCATTCTTGTCTATGCCACGAAGCAACAACCCGGCATTATCCCCGGCCTGTCCCTCATCCAAAATCTTACGGAACATCTCTACGCCGGTCACGGTGGTCTTCTTGTGCATTTCCATGCCAACGATTTCCACTTCCTGTCCAACCTTGATGATGCCGCGTTCTATACGACCGGTTCCAACCGTTCCGCGTCCGGTAATACTGAAAACATCTTCTACCGGCATTAAGAAGGGTTTATCCACATCACGCTTCGGTTCAGGAATGAACGAATCGCATGCTTCCACCAGTTCCACAATACTCTTGGTCTTCTCCGGATCACTGGGTGCATTCAATGCTTCTAAAGCACTGCCCTTGATAATCGGGGTGTCATCACCCGGGAATTCATATTCATTCAGCAGATCACGTAGTTCCATCTCCACCAGTTCCAATAGTTCAGGATCATCCACCTGGTCCACCTTATTCATGTATACCACTATACTGGGCACATTCACCTGGCGGGCTAACAAGACGTGTTCACGTGTCTGGGGCATAGGACCGTCAGCAGCACTCACCACCAAAATCGCGCCATCCATCTGGGCCGCTCCGGTGATCATGTTCTTAATATAGTCCGCGTGTCCCGGGCAATCCACATGAGCATAGTGACGATTTTCCGTCTCATACTCCACGTGGGCGGTCTGAATGGTAATTCCACGCTCCCGCTCTTCAGGGGCGTTATCTATTGAATCAAATGATCGTACCTCAGACAAGCCACGAGCACTCTGTACCAGCGTGATCGCTGCCGTTAAGGTCGTCTTTCCATGATCCACATGGCCGATCGTCCCAATGTTTACATGGGGCTTCGATCGCTCAAACTTCTCTTTGGCCATTTGTATAAACCCTTTCTATGATGCGTTTCCGTGAATCCGCTCAATCAGCTCCGCCTGAATTGAGGACGGTACCTGATGGTGGTGGGAAAACTCCATATGAAATACAGCCCGCCCTTGCGTAATGGACCGTAAATCAGTTGCGTAACCAAACATTTGACTGAGTGGAACCGTGGCATCGATCACCTGCGCATCCCGGCGTTGTCCCATAGTGTTCACTTTTCCGCGCCGCGAATTAATATCTCCCATAACATCACCCAAATATTCTTCGGGTGTTACGATTTCCACATTCATAATCGGTTCCATTAAAACCGGACCTGCTTTTCGACAGGCTTCTTTGATTGCCATGGAACCGGCAACCTTAAAAGCAATTTCCGAACTGTCCACTTCATGATAGGAACCATATACCAATTCAACACGAATGTCCTGGATCGGATACCCGACCAGAATACCGTTTTTCAGACCCTCTTGAACTCCCTGATTGACTGGCGTGATGTACTCTCTCGGGATTACCCCGCCCACAATCTTGTTTTCAAAATGATAGCCTTTTCCCGGTTCGTTTGGTTCAATATTGATCACCACGTGACCATATTGACCCCGGCCACCGGATTGCCGTATAAATTTTGTTTCTGACTTCTCAACGCGCTTAGTAATGGCTTCAATGTATGCTACTTGCGGACGTCCCACATTAGCCTGCACGTGGAATTCTCTTAATAAACGATCAATTAAAATTTCAAGGTGAAGTTCACCCATCCCGGCGATAATGGTCTGTCCCGTGTCATGATTGGTGGACACATGAAAGGTAGGATCTTCTTCACTCAACTTAATGAGCGCTTTGGATAAAGCATCCTGGTCACCCTTACTCACCGGCTCTACCGAGACTTCAACAACCGGCTCAGGGAAGTCCATTGACTCCAGAAGAATCGGATGTTTTTCTTCGCATAATGTTTGACCGGTATTCGTCGCTTTTAGCCCAACCGCAGCAGCGATCTCCCCGGCGCTAACCAGCTCCAGCTCCTCACGTTTATTCGCATGCATCAATACCAGGCGGCTAATCCGTTCTCTTTTTCCGGTGTTCGCATTAAAGATATACGATCCTTTTTTCAGCTGACCGGAATAAACCCGGATGTAGGTCAGGCGACCGACATAAGGATCGGACATAATTTTGAATGCCAAACCGCAGAACGGCTCATCTTCAATAGGTTCCCGAGTTAACACTTTATCCGAATTGTGAGGTAAAAATCCGTTAACGGCCCCAATATCAAGTGGGGACGGAAGGAAATCCACAACCGCATCCAGAACACGTTGAACACCTTTATTTTTGAAGGCGGATCCACAAAGGGTTGGAATAAAAGTGTTATCCAAACATCCCTTACGAATCGCTTGCTTCAATTCATCAACGGTGATTTCTTCATCTTCCAGATATTTCTCCATCAGGTGTTCGTCATAGGTCGCCGTCTCTTCGATCAAATGCTTACGCCATTTCTCGGCTTCTTCCATCATATCATTAGGAATATCACCATAGTCGAAACGAGCGCCAAAAGTCGATTCGTTATAAAGAATCGCCTGCATGGAAAGTAAATCAATAATACCGGTAAACATTTCACCGGCGCCAATTGGGATAACAATAGGTAACGGATTGGCCGAGAGCCTCTCTTTGATCATTTTAATCACATGATTAAAATCGGCTCCAACGCGATCCATTTTATTTACAAATGCAATGCGCGGAACGTTATACTTATCGGCTTGCCGCCAAACGGTTTCGCTTTGTGGCTCTACGCCTCCGACAGCACAGAATACAGCAATCGCTCCGTCTAATACACGAAGCGATCGTTCCACTTCCATGGTAAAGTCAACATGACCCGGAGTATCAATAATGTTAATTCGATGATCGTTCCATATAGCTGTGGTGGCGGCAGAAGTAATGGTAATCCCACGTTCTTTTTCCTGCTCCATCCAGTCCATGGTGGCACCGCCCTCATGTACTTCACCGATTTTATGCGTACGCCCGGTATAGAAAAGCACCCGCTCTGTCAGAGTGGTCTTCCCGGCATCAATATGAGCCATGATGCCAATGTTACGAACGCGATCCAGTGGGATTTTCTTCATGAAAGATTACCGAAAATGTGCAAAGGCTTTGTTGGCTTCCGCCATACGATGGGTATCGTCTTTTTTCTTAATAGCTCCGCCTTCATTATTCGCGGCGGCAATCAATTCCAAAGCAAGGCGATCCGCCATGGGACGACCTTTTCTTGAAACTGCTGAATTAATCAGCCAAAGGGAAGCCAAATAGAATTGTCTCCCTTTAGGCACTTCAATTGGAACCTGATAGGTAGCACCACCAATACGACGCGACTTTACTTCCAAAAGTGGTGACACATTTTTAATCGCCTCCTGAAAGATTTTAATCCCATCTGTTTTTGTTTTTGCTTTGATCGATTCCATAGCTGTGTAGAATATTTGCTCGGCAACCCCTTTTTTACCCCGTTCCATCAGGTAGTTAATAAATTTGGCTACCTGGACATCTTCATAAATGGGATCAGGAGCCGTAACTCGTCGTTCTGGTCTTCTTCTTCTCATAATAATCAGGATTTCGGACGTTTTGCGCCATAGCGGGAGCGACTCGTTCTCCGGTCGGATACACCGGAAGTGTCTGCAGTACCCCGTACAATATGATACCGAACACCGGGTAAATCCTTGACCCGGCCTCCTTCGATTAGGACAATGGAGTGTTCCTGCAAATTGTGGCCTTCTCCGGGAATGTAAGCGGTCACTTCAATTCCGTTGGTAAGACGTACACGAGCTACTTTCCGCAACGCGGAATTTGGTTTTTTTGGCGTAGTCGTATAAACACGAGTACAAACACCCCGCTTTTGAGGGTTTCCCTTCAAAGCCGGGGTGGCAGTTTTACGGTTTACACGTTTTCTGCCCTTGCGAATGAGTTGATTTATCGTCGGCATAGTCGTTTCAAATAAAGCCTATAAATTTAGTTGATTTATGGAAGAAGAGTCAAACAAATTTAACCACAAATCCATTTCATTTGACCGATTCCGGTACTTCACTTGGAATAGCTTCTTCTTCCTGTTTTTCCATATCAGAAACATAGACATCTTCCAGACCCGGGAATCCGGTTCCTGCCGGAATCGCTCGTCCAATGGCTACGTTCTCTTTTAGTCCGCGGAGGTAGTCGGTCTTCCCGGCCGTGGCAGCATCGGTCAGGACCCGTGTGGTCTCCTGGAATGAAGCTGCTGAGAGGAAACTTTCAGTATTCAAAGAAGACTGAGTAATTCCCATCAGGATTGGCTCAAAAGTGGCCGGTACCGTTTTCCGCGTTTTGGCCGGTGTCTTACCCGCCGCCTTCAATTCTGCATTCAGTTCACGTATTTCTTTACGATCAACCAGAACGCCTTCTTCATATTCTGTATCACCGGGATCCGTGATGGCTACCAACCCGGCAATCCGTTCATTCTCTGTAAAGAATTCTGCACGGTCAACACGCAGAGTTTCCAGGAAATTCGTATCACCCGGTTGCATTACCGATACCTTACGCATCATTTGACGGACGATCACTTCAATGTGCTTATCGTTGATGCTCACTCCCTGTAAACGATAAACTTCCTGAATCTCGTTCACAAGGTATTCACGAACAGCACCCGGTCCCATAATCCGTAGAATATCTGTTGGGGAAATTGCGCCCTCACACAGACGAGTACCGGCAGTGATGAAATCACCTTCGTGCACAATTACATGTTTTCCGTAAGGAATTGAATAAGTCCGGGCTTCTCCATCGGTGGGTTCAACGATAATCTTCCGAATACCGCGTTTTGTCTCACCGAATTTGACGCTTCCGTTAATTTCGGAAACAACGGCCGGATTTGAGGGCTTTCGTGCTTCAAACAATTCAGCCACACGTGGCAACCCACCGGTAATATCACGGGTTTTACCAATATCCTTCTGAATCTTCACCAAGGTTTGACCCCGTTGAACTTTCTGGTCATCCTTCGCCATCAAAGTTGCTTTGACCGGAAGAATTGTCCCACCGGACATGATATTACCCTCTTTATCCAGAATCTCGATATGAGGGCTGAGCTGGCGATCCCGTGATTCGATCACTACCATCTGCTTTTTACCGCCTTCAACAGCTTCCACCTGGTAAGTTTCGCCTTCTACAAAATCATTCAGCTTAACTAAACCGGAGTGGCGGGCCAAAATAATATCGGTATAGGGATCCCACTGGAACAGAATTGTTCCGGGTTCGATTTTTTCACCTGCGGAAACGAACATATTGGCACCGTACGGAATATTGTATTCCGCAACATGCGCTTTCGTTTTCGGGTTCGTCACAAACAATTTCGAGTGTCGGACCATACACCGGGTGATTTCAGCTCCATCGTCATCCATTGTTTCAGCAAAATCATAATGATCGGAGAACTGGATAACACCACCATATTTGGCTTTCATCTCCGATTGTTCGATAATACGTGTAGCCGTACCACCAATGTGAAAGGTTCTCAGCGTCAACTGGGTTCCCGGTTCGCCAATACTCTGGGCAGCTTGGATTCCAACTGCAGTACCCATATTTGCACGTCTGTGAGAAGACAGGTCCCAACCATAACATTTGGCACAAATTCCACGTTTGGATTCACAGGCCAATACGGATCGTATTTTTAGACTGGTTAAGTCAGTTTCATCAATAATTGCGGCTTCTTTTTCAGTGATAACGGTGCCGGCTTTGATCTTCACTTTACCATCAATGATCAAATCGTCTGATATGGTACGGCCCAGAACACGGTCTGATAGGGTTTCGATAACTTCTTCCCCTTCTTTCAAATCGGAGATCACAATACCATTGATGGTTCCGCAATCCAGTTCTCTTACGACAACATCCTGAGAAACATCAACCAGACGGCGGGTAAGATATCCGGCATCAGCCGTTTTCAGTGCGGTATCCGCCAATCCTTTACGCGCACCGTGAGTGGAGATAAAATACTCCATCACTGAGAGGCCTTCTTTAAAGTTTGAGGTAATCGGAGATTCAATAATCTCACCCTTACCACCACTCATTGATTTTTGCGGTTTCGCCATCAACCCACGCATACCAGCCAACTGCTTAATCTGGTCCTGACTACCACGCGCTCCGGAATCCGCCATCATAAAGACAGGGTTGAATCCATCCCGATCTTTGCTCATCGCATCCATCATTGTTGCTGCAACATGACCGGTAGTATGCGTCCAGATATCAATAACTTTATTATACCGTTCACCATCGGTTAAGACATGGCGGTCAAATTTATTTTGAATGTCGTCGACCTGCTTGTGCCCATCATTCAGAATGGCATCTTTTTGTTTCGGAATCAAAATGTCCGAAATTGCGATAGAACATCCACTCTTGGTTGCAATGCCAAATCCCAGGTCCTTAAGATTATCCAGGAATTGAACTGTTTTAAAGTTCCCGGAGACCAGATAGGTCCTGTTCACGATCCGGCTTAGCCGTTTCTTATTGATCAGACTATCAACAAAGCCCACCTCATCGGGTAGGATCGAATTAAAAATAGCGCGGCCGGCCGTTGTTTCTTTATGCCACACACCTTTATGGCGGACGTTTATTATGGCATGGAGTCCCACAACGTTGTTTTCATACGCTAATTGAACTTCTTCCAATGACGAAAAAGATTTGCCTTCTCCCACGTCACCTTTCAGTGCGCGTGTAAGATAATAGACACCCAAGACCATATCCTGAGAAGGGATTGCAATGGGTCGACCATTCGCCGGGTGTAAAATGTTGTGACTGGACAGCATCAGGATCCGGGCTTCCGTTTGTGATTGGATGGACAATGGAATATGAACTGCCATCTGGTCACCGTCAAAGTCGGCGTTAAATGCCGCACATACCAACGGATGAAGTCGAATAGCTTTCCCATCAACCAGAACGGGTTGAAAAGCCTGAATACCAAGCCGGTGTAATGTTGGAGCGCGATTTAATAATACAGGATGATCACGAACCACATACTCAAGCACTTTGTAAACCACCGGGTCACGATCCTCGATCATAAGTTTCGCTGTGCGCGGTGTCTGGGCCAAACCTCGTTCAATCAGGGCGTGAATCATGTGCGGTTTGAATAATTCCAGCGCCATGTTCTTTGGCAGACCGCATTCGTGTAAACTGAGGCTGGGACCCACAACAATCACAGAGCGGCCGGAATAATCCACACGTTTTCCAAGCAGGTTCTGCCGAAAACGCCCTTGCTTACCCCGAAGCATGTCGGACAAAGATTTAAGCGGACGACGGGTGCCACTCCGAATCGCCGTTTTTCGGCGGCTATTATCAAATAAGGCGTCCACAGATTCCTGGAGCATCCGCTTTTCATTGCGCAAGATGACATCCGGCGCTTTAATCTCAATTAATTGTTTTAAACGGTTGTTGCGAATGATAATCCGGCGATAAAGATCATTCAAATCACTTGCAGCAAAACGACCACCTTCTAATGGTACCAAGGGCCGAAGTTCGGGCGGTATAACCGGAAGTACGGATACTACCATCCATTCCGGTTTATTTACTTTCTTTTTAAAACCGTCTTGTAAAAATTCATTTACAACTAGCAACCGCTTCAACGCATCATGACGCTTCTGCTTGGAGCGCGTGGTTGCGATAATATCTTCCAATTCACGTTTTAATACGGGAAGATTTAATTTGGCCAGAGCATCTTTCATGGCTTCGCCGCCCATGGAAGCAACGAAATATTCATCGTTCTCCTGCTCTTCTTCCGTCACAGCGTAATATCCGTATTGACGTTCCAGCTCTAAATATTCTTCTTCTTCCAGCAACTCAAAAGGTTCTCGGCCACTCTTACCAGGTTCAATGATGATGAACTCTTCATAGTAGATCACTCGTTCCAGTGCTTTGGTGCTTAATCCCAGAAGATAACTGAGTTTACTCGGGATGGATTTCAGGTACCAGATATGCACAACCGGGACAGCCAAGGTGATGTGCCCCATGCGCTCCCGGCGCACTTTTTTCCGTGTTACTTCCACACCACACCGGTCACAAATTATACCCCGGTAGCGAATCCCCTTGTATTTGCCACAATGACACTCATAGTCTTTTACCGGACCAAAAATCTTTTCGCAGAATAAACCGTCTTTTTCCGGTTTATATGAGCGATAATTAATGGTTTCCGGCTTAAGGACTTCACCATAGGATCTCGCCAAGATCATTTCCGGTGAAGCAAGACCTACGGAAATTGAGGAATACTTTTTACTGGTATCAAGTTTTGTCGATTGGATGAATGTCAAAATGACTCTCCTTAATCAAGTTCGATATCTAAACCAAGACCTTGTAATTCTTTAATGAGGACGTTGAATGCCTCCGGTGGGCCGGGAGCGGGAAGGTCTTCACCGCGAACAATTGCGTTGTACACTTTTGACCGCCCTTCTACATCATCGGACTTCACGGTGAGAATTTCCTGAAGTGTCGCTGAAGCGCCATATGCTTCCAGAGCCCATACTTCCATCTCTCCCAACCGCTGACCACCAAATTGAGCTTTTCCGCCCAAAGGTTGTTGCGAAATCAACGAGTAAGGTCCCGTGGCCCGTGCATGCATCTTGTCTTCGACCATGTGACTTAATTTTATCATATAGATGTATCCGGTGGTCACCGGGCTATCGAAATAATCGCCGGTACGTCCATCGATGAATTTGGATTTGGATGTTACCGGTAAGCCTGCCTTTTTCAATTCAGCTTCAACCTCTTCAGGTTTCGCTCCGTTAAAGACCGGTGTTTCATATTTGCATCCCAAAATCTTTCCGGCCCAACCCAACATAGTTTCATACAACTGTCCAAGATTCATACGGGATGGGACACCCAGCGGGTTCAATACAATGTCAACCGGAGTACCATCTTCAGTGAAAGGCATGTCTTCTTCCGGAACGATGGTTGCGACAACACCTTTGTTTCCGTGCCGTCCGGCCATCTTATCCCCGATTTGCAATTTCCGTTTACTGGCTACATAAACTTTGGCCAACTTCAGAATGCCGGGTTGCAGCTCATCACCGATACGGACTTTAAACACCTCTGCTTCAAGAGTATTTTCAATATGTTTCCATTCTTTATGGAAAGAACGCCATACGGTCTTGATTTTTTTCCAGGTTCGGGTATTTTCTATCCAGGTTGCGTCTTGTGCAAACCGTTCAAAATCGAAGGATTTCAACCTTTTTTCAGTCAGGCGGGTTCCTTTTTTTATCAGCGTACGATTTGTGGAAATATCCCGAATACCATCCGAAATTTCATCTTTCAATAATTCCGTCAATTTAGCGTCGCGGGCAGTCTTCAGAGCTTTTTTGGCTTCCCGGGCTTCTTTTTGGAGCACATCAATGATACGTCTTTCCTCTGTCCGACTGCGTTTGGCGCGTTTTTCGAACAGTTTCGTATCAATGACAACTCCATGAATTCCAGGATCGGCTTTCTTGGAAGCGTCCTTCACATCGCCAGCTTTCTCACCAAAAATAGCACGAAGTAACTTCTCTTCCGGGGTCGGATCGGTTTCACCTTTCGGGGTGACTTTACCGATCAAAATATCACCTTCTTTAACTCTGGCACCTACACGGACAATACCGTTTTTATCCAGGTCTTTGGTGGCATCTTCACTAACATTCGGTATTTCAGGGGTGAGTTCTTCTTCGCCCCGTTTCGTTTCACGAACTTCCAACTCAATTTCATTGATATGGATTGACGTGAAAACATCTTCCTTTACCATCCGCTCATTGATTACAATGGCGTCTTCAAAATTGTAACCACGCCAGGGCATAAAGGCTACCAACACATTGCGTCCCAGTGCCAATTCTCCATGATCGGTCGAGGCACCATCGGCCAGAACCTGTCCCTTCTTTACATGATCGCCTTTTTTCACCAATGGTTTCTGATTATAACAGGTACTCTGGTTGGAGCGAATGTACTTCTTAAGCTTAATCTCAACCCGATTATCGCCTTCTATCAAGCTAAGCTCGTCGGGAAGTTCTTTCGTTTTCAGGACAATACGTTTCGCATCTGAGTATAGGATTACGCCATCGGAAGGTGCAGTCACACAGGCTTTGGAATCCACAGCGACCTTATGCTCCAGACCCGTGGCAACAAGTGGCGCTTCGGGACGGACCAATGGAACCGATTGACGTTGCATGTTAGAGCCCATCAGTGCCCGGTTTGCATCATCATGTTCCACAAAAGGAATCAAAGCAGCGGCGACACTCAGGATCTGATTTGGCGCCACATCCATGAATTGAACTTCCTCCGGTTGTACCATTGGGAAGTCTCCACGAATTCGAACACGAATACGATCATCAATTAAATGTTTATCTTTATCGAGAGTCGCGTTGCTTTGGGCAATTAAAACTCGATCTTCATCATCGGCCGACAGGTATTCGATATGGTTGGTAGCAAAAGAACTTCCATTCTTTTTGACCACTTTCCTGTAAGGCGCTTCAATGAAACCATGTTCATTTACTTTCGCCAACAGCGCCAGCGAAGAAATCAAGCCAATGTTTGGACCTTCAGGTGTTTCAATCGGACAAAGACGACCATAATGCGTGTAATGAACATCGCGAACTTCAAATCCGGCACGTTCGCGTGTCAATCCGCCGGGACCCAATGCAGAAATCCGTCGTTTGTGGGTGATTTCCGCCAGGGGATTTGTCTGATCGCCAAACTGTGACAGTTGACTGGTTCCGAAAAATGTATTGATCACGGTCGTCACAACACGGGAATTGATCAAATCCTGAGGTGTGATCGATTCCGCCTCACGGAGGTTCATACGTTCGTAGATCGTACGAATCATACGACTGAGAGCGGTGGCAAACTGATTTTTAAGCTGTTCACCAACAGTTTGCACTCGACGATTTCCCAGATGGTCAATATCGTCGGTTCCCCGCTCGCCTTTCCGCATTTCAATCAGAAAGTTCAGAACCTGGATAATATCATCCATGGTCAGAACGGTATTTTCAACAGGAACATCCAATCCGAACTGTTGATTCAACCGATAACGTCCGACCTGCCCCAGATCATATTTCTTGGAGCTAAAGAACATCCGTTCGATGAATTTCTGAGCGGTTTCCAAGTTTGGCGGCTCACCGGAACGGAGTAATTGATAGACAATACCCAGCGCTTCTTCAGTATTCCGTGTTGGATCCTTCTCAATAGTATTAAGGAGCAACATTGCCGGGAAATCACGTTCACCGTCAGCCACTTCCACGTTGGATAACTTGGCTTCCTTCAATTTCTCAATGACTTCATGAGTTATCTCAGTCCCGCCTTCGAAAAAGATTTCACCGGTTTTTGTATCAACCAAATCGGAGATGATCGTACTTCCAATAAAGTTTTCAACGGGATCTTTTACCACATTGACTGACTTGATCATTCCAAATGCCCGGAAAATATCCGCATTGGTGGAAAATCCAAGGGCACGCAGAAGCATAGTAGCAGGGAATTTCCGACGCCGATCAATGATCACGAATAAACTGTCATTGATATCTGTAGTGAAATCAACCCATGATCCACGGATCGGGATGATGCGCGCCTGAAATAATTTAGTCCCGTTTGGATGGATCGATTCATCAAAGAACACACCCGGAGAGCGTTGCAATTGAGAAACGATTACCCGGTCGGCACCATTAATAATAAAGGTGCCTTTCTCGGTCATATAGGGAATGTTTCCGAAATAAACGTCCTGTTCAATAGACTGGGCATATTCATTCCGATTGTTTTCATCGGTAATATGCAGGACCAATTTGACCTTGAGCGGTGAGGAGTAAGTTACACCCCGGTCAATGCATTCTTCCGGTGAGTATTTCGGAGTGGCAAGGTAATATCCTTTATATTCCAAAACATAATTCCGATGAGAATCCTCAATCGGGAAAACGTTTTGAAATACTTCTTCTAAACCAATTTTCAGCCGTTCACCATCTAACTGATCTTCCTGGAGAAAGAGAGAATAGGAATCGGTCTGAACGGATAATAAATTGGGAATATCAACGATAGACGGAATTTTCCGGAAGGATACCCGTCCCGTTGGGCTAGTCAACGTGGCTCCCAAAAAAGCCTCCTTGTTTTAGGATGTAAAACGATATGGAGAGAAAATCGATCGGCTGGATCGAAATTATTTGATCTCAACGGATGCGCCGGCTTCTTCTAATTTCGCCTTGATTTCATCCGCTTCAGCCTGGGATACAGCTTCCTTAATCGGTTTTGGTGCAGAATCGACTAACTCTTTGGCTTCTTTTAATCCAAGATTGGTCAGGGTACGGACAACTTTAATCACATTGATTTTCTGTTGGCCAACATTGGTGAGAATCACATCGAATTCGGTCTTCTCTTCTTCAGCTGCAGCATCTGCACCGGCAACTGGAGCAGCGGCAACAGCTACGGGAGCTGCAGCGGTAACACCAAATTTATCTTCGATTTCCTTGATCAATTCGGAAATCTCAACCATGTTCGATTCTTCAAGGTAAGTCAGGACATCAGCGCGTGTAACGGCCATTATCTCACTCCTTCATTTCAAGATTTACGTTCAAGATTTTTTCTGTTTTAAGCTATCCAGGATATTTGCCAGATTGGACAATGGAGCACTGAGTGTCCGTACAAACTTAGTCATCGGACTCTGAAGAGTCCCGATTAGGATGGACAAGAGCTCGGGCTTGGAGGGCAAATCGGCGATTTTCTTGAAATCTTCGCCGGGAAGAACCACTCCATCCAGCAATATTCCCTTAACACTGGGTTTTTCACGCTTTTTAGTGAATTCTTTGATCACTTTCGCCGGAACAGTCGGCTCATCATAAGAGATGGCCATTGCTGTGGGACCGGATAAAATATTTTCCAATTCCTTAATCCCACTTTGTTCGGCGGCAATTTTGATCAATGTATTTTTAGCAACACGGTATTCCACGGATTGCTCAAAAAACATCGAACGGAGTTCGTTGATATTTGAAACATCCAATCCCTGGTAGTCCGTAAAAAATATCGCAGAAGCTTTTCCGAATTTTTCAGCCAATTCGGCTACTTGAGTCACATTCTTTTGATTCGGCATGGAATTTACCTTAAGGTTGTGTGATCAATTTTAAGACCGGGTCCCATCGTAGCGGACAAAGTCAATTTTTTAAGATAGGTCCCCTTTACGGAGGCGGGTTTGGCTTTTATAATCGTGTTGTAAATTTCGCGCACATTAGCCAACAAAGCTTCTTTCTCAAAAGAAACCTTCCCACAGGGAGCATGAATGATTCCGGCTTTATCAACACGTAATTCAATTTTCCCTGCTTTTAATTCTTTTACCGCACTGGCGATATCCATGGTTACGGTTCCGCTCTTGGGGTTGGGCATAAGACCTTTGGGTCCGAGGATTTTTCCCAGCCGCCCCAATTCTGGCATCATATCAGGTGTAGCAATAATCTTATCCACATCTGACCAGCCGCTTTTAATTTTTTCCAAATATTCTTTTCCGACATAATCAGCACCGGCCTCTTCTGCTTCTTTTTCTTTTGGACCGGTAGTCACCACCAAAACTTTCACTTCTTTCCCGGTTCCATTTGGCAGGCTTGTTGTTACACGAATATTCTGATCGGCATGCCGGGGTTCAACACCCAAATTCATATGGATTTCCACAGTCTCATCAAATTTGCTATAAGAAACATCTTTTAACAGAGCAATTGCTTCGTCAGCAGGATATAATCGCGTCCGGTCAATTTTTTCTGCTATGGCTTTATTATTCTTAGTTATTGACATGATTACGACTCGCTCACTTCCAATCCCATACTCACGGCTGTACCAGCAATCATTTTCATGGCACTCTCGATTGTATTGGCATTTAAATCTTTCATTTTTAGTTCAGCAATTTCTTTCAGGTCTTTTTGACTGACCCGACCAACTTTAGTTTTATTGGGCTCACCGGAGCCTTTGTCAATTTTTGCTGCTTTTTTCAACAAGACTGCCGCGGGTGGCGTTTTGGTAATAAACGTATAACTCCGATCGGCATAAACGGTAATCTCTACCGGAATAATTGTACCTGCTTTGTCCTGCGTCTTCGCATTGAAAGCTTTACAAAAATCCATGATATTGACACTGTGCTGACCCAGCGCCGGTCCAACCGGTGGCGCCGGATTGGCTTGTCCACCCGGAATCTGAAGCTTAATAAAACCCGTGACCTTTTTTGCCATTTCTAAACCTATTTTTCAATTTCGACTTGTAAGAAATCCAGCTCAATTGGAGTCGGACGACCGAAAATACTTACCGATACTTTGAGCTTTTGTTTTTCAGCGTTCACTTCCTGAACAAATCCGGAAAAATCCATAAACGGACCATCAACAACTTTAACAGCATCGCCCACTTTAAACGGATTCGCCAGAACCTCCCGGCCTTCAGCGCCTTCAACAACACCAATAATTCGATTGACTTCTTCCGGTTTCAAAGGTGCCGGTTCCCCTTTGGGTCCAACAAAACTCATGACCCCATTCAATTCTTCAACCAAATACCGGGTTTCTTTATTTAATTCCATTTTAATCAGGATATAACCCGGGAAGAAAACACGGTTTCGAACTTTTTTCTTCCCGTCACGCATCTCAACGATATTTTCAGTAGGAACCAGAACATCCTGAATCATTTCTTCAAGATGCTGGAGGTCCACCTCCGCTAAGATCGCTTCCCGAATCTTTTGTTCTTTACCCGAGATGACTCTAAGAGAATACCATTCCATATCAGAGAATCACGCTCACCAATCGGTTCAAAATAAAATCGACTAAAAACAGATAAGCAGCTAATACCAGGGACAAGGACAGAACCACGTAGGTTGATCCTCGCAGCTCATCCCAATCCGGCCATGAGACCTTGCTCATTTCAAACCTGACTTCGTCGATAAATTGTTTTATTTTTTTAAACATATCTAATGATGGATCCTATCATGCGCAGGAGCGGCAGGAATCGAACCCGCAACCCCCGGTTTTGGAGACCGGTGCTCTGCCAGTTGAGCTACGCTCCTATAGGGCCAAAGTTATTTGGTCTCTTTGAAAATGACGTGTTTCCGAACAATCGGATCATACTTCTTGTATTCAACCCGCTCCGGATGCAACCGCTTACTTTTTTGTATGGTATAGCGATAACCGGTACCGGCGGTACTTTCAATATGAATGATTGCTCGTTTACTGTTTCCAGCCATTTTATTCTACGATTTCCGTGACAACACCGGCGCCAACCGTATGACCGCCTTCACGAATGGCAAAGCGCAATTCTTTGTCCATCGCAATCGGTGTGATCAATTCTATTTCTAACTGCACCTGATCACCGGGCATGACCATTTCGGTCCCCTCCGGTAACGTTGCCACTCCGGTCACATCTGTGGTCCGGAAATAAAACTGCGGACGATATCCGTTAAAGAACGGGGTATGACGGCCACCTTCATCCTTCTTCAACACGTATACATTCGCCTTGAACTTGGTATGCGGTGTTATCGATCCCGGTACGGCCAATACCATTCCACGCTTCAATTCATTCTTGTCTATGCCACGAAGCAACAACCCGGCATTATCCCCGGCCTGTCCCTCATCCAAAATCTTACGGAACATCTCTACGCCGGTCACGGTGGTCTTCTTGTGCATTTCCATGCCAACGATTTCCACTTCCTGTCCAACCTTGATGATGCCGCGTTCTATACGACCGGTTCCAACCGTTCCGCGTCCGGTAATACTGAAAACATCTTCTACCGGCATTAAGAAGGGTTTATCCACATCACGCTTCGGTTCAGGAATGAACGAATCGCATGCTTCCACCAGTTCCACAATACTCTTGGTCTTCTCCGGATCACTGGGTGCATTCAATGCTTCTAAAGCACTGCCCTTGATAATCGGGGTGTCATCACCCGGGAATTCATATTCATTCAGCAGATCACGTAGTTCCATCTCCACCAGTTCCAATAGTTCAGGATCATCCACCTGGTCCACCTTATTCATGTATACCACTATACTGGGCACATTCACCTGGCGGGCTAACAAGACGTGTTCACGTGTCTGGGGCATAGGACCGTCAGCAGCACTCACCACCAAAATCGCGCCATCCATCTGGGCCGCTCCGGTGATCATGTTCTTAATATAGTCCGCGTGTCCCGGGCAATCCACATGAGCATAGTGACGATTTTCCGTCTCATACTCCACGTGGGCGGTCTGAATGGTAATTCCACGCTCCCGCTCTTCAGGGGCGTTATCTATTGAATCAAATGATCGTACCTCAGACAAGCCACGAGCACTCTGTACCAGCGTGATCGCTGCCGTTAAGGTCGTCTTTCCATGATCCACATGGCCGATCGTCCCAATGTTTACATGGGGCTTCGATCGCTCAAACTTCTCTTTGGCCATTTGTATTATCCCTCTCCTTATTGCATTAGAACAGAGCCTACGACCGGACTTGAACCGGTGACCTCTTCCTTACCAAGGAAGTGCTC
>CAZJWP010000010.1:0-6342 GCA_964549745.1 uncultured bacterium
TTTTGCCAATGAAAGGCCAAGTCCGATTCCCTGATATTTTTTAGTATAGCCCTGACTTTCCTGTGAAAAGACATCGAATACTTTTTCCAGGTACTCCTTACCCATTCCAATACCGGTATCCCGTATTTCTACTTTTACCCGGCTTCTTTGCAGAATCAGGGATAAATCAACACTTCCGCTTTTTGTGTATTTAATTGCATTCCCAACCAAATTGTGTATGGCTTGATAGATCGAATATCTGTCGGCCACAATCCAGACCGGTTCCTTGGGAATATTCAGAAGGTATTTTAAGTTTTTCTCTTCAGCAAAAATCCGGTGTTCACGATAGATCTCTTCAACCAAATTTGTCAGATCCAGCCGCACCGGTTTAATGTGAAAAGTTCCGGCTTCAATCTGGGAAATATCCAGGATCTCATGAACGGTGTTCATGAGGCGATCACCGCTTTTTTCGATAATTGAAAAGAAGTATTTCACATCCGGATTTATGTCGGACTTCATCTCTTTCCGTACTAATTGGATATAACCCATAATTGAATTCAACGGAGTCCGGATTTCATGTGACATGTTTGCCAGAAATAAAGTTTTCACTTTTTCGGACTGTTCAGCCGATTCCTTGGCTAGCCGCAACTCTTTGTTTAATCGAATCAAATCTTTAACGTACAACGTGCCAACAAATTCACGTCTAAAGAAAAAGGCCGCCAGGGTGGATGCTAATTCACAGATCAACAAGAGCAATACATTATCATTGAGTGAGCTGTCATACAATGAGATACAGAGCAGAGCAAATGCAATGATCAAATTCAGGACGTATTGTTCTTTCCAAAATCGATTGTAGAAAAAAGTGATGAAAAAGATTGACATCAGGTTGGCAATAAATACAGTGCCAAGCGCTGATGATGGAACGGTGGCTAACCAGTATAAGTAGACACCAATAAACAGTAAACCCGGTAAAATTAGGATAGGATATATGCCATTTCCCAACCGGTCAAAATCTTTAATCTTCCATACACTCAATCCATATAGATTGAATGTTAATACGATTATAACAAGAATCCTGATTCGTGAATATGTAAATCCATCCTTAAATAAAAGAAAATCAAACGGGACCAACATGGCCATGAAAACAATAGCCAGTATAGAAAAGTATTTCGCATAACTCAGCTTGTTTTCGCGAAGCCAAATCCGGTACATACTTACGAGTTTATCGCGTGATGCTGAGGTTTGGAAGTATTTGTGATCGCTCAAGAATTCGTCTGGGAAGAAGAGGGTTAAGCGAAAAAATACTATAGGATTACATAGTATTACAAAATGTTAGATGTATAAAAGTTATTAATTTGTAATTATTTACACTCCCGCAATGGAGGCCCACGGGAAAATCCCATAGTATCTTGTAAATTATCCCGATCGCGGGATGATTAAAAATGATTCAACCACGGCCATAGACCGTGATTTTCTCTATATCGGGATAAATAGCTTGTCCAAGCTATGATTTTAGTCTGATAACCGCAGCCTGCCCGTTTATGGTTAACCTGTTTTCAATCGAAGAATCTGCAGTCACTAAAAACTGATTTGGTCTGATTTCAACGACAGACTTTATTTTCATAAGATGTTTGATGTTCGAGTGCCTGGTAATCAGTTTTGGCATTGAAATTTCCAGTTCTGTCGGCCAGACTTTAAGTACTTCATGGCCATATGGGTCGTACTTAAGTCCACAATAGTGACACATATAGACATAAACCATTTTCTGAAGGTGTACAAGCGCAGTAACGAAAATCAGGTGATCAGGACTTTTTACCATGGAACTATAAAATTCCCTGTCGAATTCGGCTTCGATCGCATCGTCCCAAACACGGTACCGGCGCATGATCAACTTTTCTTCAACTTGTTTTCCCGGCATTACATTAAATGAAACATTGTTGACAACCGAGTCATTTACCATGATCGCCTCATCCGTTTCGTGCATGATATTGGGATCGGCAGAATTAATCGGGTATATTCCGGGTATGGGGGTTACTACACCTTGTGATTCCATAAAACCTCCAGGTAATGCGTGTTCCGGTCCACCGTTCACAGACCGGTTAAATGGTTATTTAATGACTAACTTGTTTTTTATATGCGTTTCGAAACCAAACCTGTAAACCAGGGAAAAGCATGTTCGTTCGGGAAATGTAATCCCGGTAACCGGGGAAACGCTTCTGAAGCTCTACCTCTTCGATACGTGCTGACCGAATATAATAGACTGTCAGCAGGGCCAGGTTGAACACAATCCAAAGCGATCCTGTGGAAATGAACATCCCTGCCAGTAACATGATATTTGACATATAGATCGGGTGGCGTACATAGCGATATAAACCATCTTGAATAATATCTTTGGGTACATAAGAATCAAAACACGGACTGTAATGTTCGCCCAAATCCAGTTTTGCAGTCACAAACAGAGCCATGGCCAGGGCTGCGATTGCCAACCCAATGTAAAATAAGGCCAGGTTTTGATGGACCAGCAAAAACACCTTACCATGCGTCAAATATGTCCCAACGGTTGAGACAAGCGTCGTGATCTGGATGTAACGATATACAAACCGAAAGCTATTTGGAGATTGAATATGCTCTTTTTTACCACTCGCATATCGCGCTCCTTTGTGGTTGTAGAAATGAGCCGAAACCCACGCCATGGTAATCGCAAATAAAATGCCAATTATAGCGTCAATATTAAGATGACCGAATAGTGTTCTAAGCGCCTCGATTGGAGAAGCTTGTATCATGGCATTGTCGGTTTTGGCCCATAACATACTGCCAATTAACAGTATGATCAACGCCCCCAGTAAAGAGAACCGTAATACAGTCCTTCTGGTATTTGTATACATAATGCCCTCCATGCTATTATGTAAACGATGAATCAGGAACCGGAGTCAGATTGATCAAAGGTTGTACGTTCCGAATCTTCCATATAACCTCGATCAACCATCCAGTCTTCAATAATTTTCAAAAACTGATTATTCAGTGACCGGTAATTCTGATTGGCCAACCTTCGCATCATGGTCCATACCCTCAGCGGCAACCGGATGGAATGAACCTTCATTTCATTGGTCTTTTTCATTACCGGTCAGGTAATATAACATATTTTAACATAATCTATCATTATTAATCAGTTATTATCTTTTTTTATCATATTCATGCGAAGCATTCTTGTATGAAGAATTGGCTAAAGGAATGGCCTTGCTCCTTATTACAGTCGATAAATTAAAAATAAATATTTAACTAATTTGAACGTTTTTATTTAAATATTAACAGATTAAATATAATCGCACGTAATATTTCACTTATTTCTTTTTTGATTGATTATTCTTGTTCATCTCTTTTTGTAAAGCCTGAAAATCTACCTTATTTAAATCGACGCCTTTTAGATCTTCCATTCCCGGCATGCCCTTGACTTGTTTTTGGAGCGATTCAAGGGTCTTATTGTCGGATCCACCCAGCAGTTGTTGTACCTGTTTCATGGATTGCTCTTGAGCTTCAGCGCCGCCCATCCCTCCCATATTCGTGATCGAATTCATGGACGGAAAACTCTCTTTAATTTTTGTTGCGAAGGATTTGGATCCGGGAATTGCTTTACCGATTGTATCATACACCTTTGGGGCAAAGCCATTTAAGTAGTGGTATGCATAGGAATCCCGGCGAATGTCCTTCACATGGGGAATTGAATCAGGTAAGATGGCAATAATGGGCATCAGGGAACTCACAATTAAAGCACCCTTTATTCCACCGAATAAAACACCACCGCCGCGATCCAGCCATCCCAGCATAATCCACTTAAAGATCTTTTTTACAAAACTTGCCAAAACCACAGAAACGATCATTATGACAACAAAGACGATTACAAAACCCATCGCCTTTTCTCCGTCACCTCCAATCGGATAGACTCCATGGACAAAATGCGCGGATTGCGTCATGGTTTGCAGTCCAATAATTAAACCGGCTATTACACCCAGAATTTTGAATAATTCGGAGATTAATCCCTTTCGCATTCCATTGAATGCAAAAAAGGCAATGGCTGCAGCTGCAACGACATCAAAAGCGATCACGCTTACTCCTTTTGGCTTGAGTTCTATATCTGGTTTGGATTTTAAGGATAAAATTCGGCCATAAAATAGAAATTTTATCCCGATTTCAGTGAACAAAATATTTTTTGGTATTTTGATTCATTTACTGTAAAATGGATTTCCGAGGTATGAATCGTAAATCAAACAAAATGTATGGAAGGGCTATTTTTCCGATCATATTCACTCAATGGTTCGAGAGTAAACTGTATAACCATTGAGTGGTTGTCAGGTAAACAATCCTAATGAATACTTACTTAATTGGCGATTTGTCTGCGAAAACCGGACTCACGCTCCATACTCTGAATTACTACTTACGTATCGGGTTGATTAAAGAAGTCGCCCGAAGTGAAACCAATAATTACCGGTATTTTAATGACCAAACCGTCGATGAACTCAATCGAATTGTCAAATTGCGTTTAAAACATGTACCTCTAAGTGAAATAAAGTGGAGAAAAGAAAATGGAGTATTATGAGCATCTGGGCTTAATCAAAGAACCTTTCTCCAGCACACCCGACCCCCAATTCTTCTACCGTTCACATGAACACCAGGAAGCGTTGTATCGCCTGGAAATTGCCATCCGAATGCGACGGGGTCTCAGCGTCATTTTAGGCGCTGTCGGTACCGGGAAGACCACTCTGTCCCGCATTATTTTGCAACAATTCATGGAAGATCGGGATAAATTTATTTTCCGATTGATCCTCGATCCGAATTTTCAATCCGAATATGAATTCATTAAAGCTATCATGGAAGTGTTTGAGGTACGGACCATTCCCAATTCGACCATCGAATGCAAAAATGTATTGCAAAACCATTTGTATAAGATTTCCCTGATCGAAGAACGGAATCCGGTGTTGATCCTGGACGAAGGACAATTGCTGACACCAAAATTTATGGAAGTCCTCCGGAATCTTCTCAATTATGAGACCAATAAGCAAAAGTTGTTGCAGGTCGTTATCTTTGCCCAGCCTGAGTTTCTTATCAAATTGAAGAAGAAACCAAATTTCAATGACCGGATTGCATTGGGATATTCCATTAATCCCTTAAATCATGATGAGACAGGCGAATTAATCAAATTCCGATTAGGACAAGCCGGCGCCAACGGAAAAGATTTCTTCGATGAGGATGCCATTGAACAGATTTTTTATTACACTAAAGGTTCACCCCGAAAAATAATTAACATCTGCCATGAAGCATTGATCACTATGATTCGCCGGGAAAAGAATGTTGTAAATGAAGAATTGATTAGCGGAATTATTAAACAAAAAGAAAAGTGGAATTCTCTTGCTTGATTCCAACGAAAACGCGACAAACAGACTTCTTGATGTCCTGAGAAATCAGGGGAATAAAGCTCGAAAAGAAGCTCATACTTCTTCGGAATCCGCTTCACAGGTAAAGCAGGAGACTCCGGAGCCTGCACCGCCTCAAGCTCCTCCGAAAAAAAAGGAAAAACCCAAAGACCACGTTCTGGACTTTATTTTGGGGGAAGCGGCATCGAGTACTGATCAATCTCAATCGGAGGAGAGTCCGGTAACAGAAACGGTTGAAAAACCCGATAAACCCGCCGCTCAAACGGCAGTTGAAGTCGAAAAGCAAACTGAACCGGAACCTTCAGTCGAGTTAACGGAAGAAAACGACTCCGAATCTGATGCGACGTCTGAACAATCAGACGATGCAGATGACAACGATGATTTAATGTTTTTATCCGATCAGGAGGAAATACCCAAAGAAGCGGAGGAGTTTGAAGAAGAGGCCGAACCGGAACCCGACGACGGCGAAGAGTACACCTTATCTTTTGTAGAAGACGACGAAGACCAAAAATCGAAAGAGTCCGAAGATTCTGAAACCGAAACTTCCCGTGATCAGGCTAAACCTGCGAATAAAGAATTCCCGAAGAACGAACCGGTTTTGGAAGAAGAAATTTCTTTAAGCCCTCAGGATGAAACTGTATCAGAGGTTCAGAAACCTGGCGAAAGTGAGGCAACTAAAAACCAGGAGAAGGTTGAGACAGAAGACCAAACTTCTTCGGACCTTGACTTTGATGTTGATGCCCTGGCAGACTCATTGAACTCTACAAAGAAAAAGGAAACGCCGGTCGGTTCTACGGATTTTGATTTCACGCCCATTAAGGAACAGGAGCCTGAACCGGCTACTGAAACGGAATCAAAAAAAGAGGAGGAATCGAAACCGGCGCCAGAATCAGAGCCAACCGAATCCGATGGAGACGATCCTGCCAAACTTATA
>CAZJWP010000010.1:6442-19959 GCA_964549745.1 uncultured bacterium
GGCGCCAGAATCAGAGCCAACCGAATCCGATGGAGACGATCCTGCCAAACTTATAGAAAAAGAAATTCCTGACGATTCGTCATCTAATTTAACGGAAGAAACAGAGGAAGAAAAACCCGAACCGGAAAAACCAGCCCAAACAGAGAATCAGGCTGATGTGGAAACGCCTGACATCATTCCCGCTGATACTGTAGCTGACGAAGAAGAAGACCTTTTCGGGGGGATTGATCTTGGATCACCATTAGCACATGCTACCGAAGATGCAGAGCCGGAAAAAGAAAAAGAGGAGCCCGAATCTGTTGCAACCGAAACTGTTGAAGACGAGCTCGCTGAACGTGAAGAAGAAGTTTCAACTGAAACAACACCTGACGACGAAGAAGATTTTTCTGACTTTGATGACGATTTGGAAAATCAGGGTGCGGTTTCATTTGTCTATCAAAAAGAAAAGCGATTCTCGTTAAAATATTTAAAGTCCAAATTCAGAACTTCTCATTCTCGGATTGGTTTGGATATTGGAACGTATGCGATCAAATATATTGTGGCCAATGATACGAGCGGTGAAATTACAATCGAAGATTTTGGTTATTTTAAAATACCGAGTACGATACGTGGCAACGACAAAGAAACTGAGACTTTTATAAAGAGCACGATTAAAAAGATCGTCTCAAATAGTGAACTTAAAAAGACCAGACTTAATTTATTGATCAGTGGTTCGGATATTGGCATCAAGAATATTCAGATGCCGAAAGTTGGGAAAAAAGAACTTCAGGAAGCGGTGAGGTGGTCCACCAAGAAACACCTCTCCTTTTCAGCCGATGAATCTGTTTTAGACTTTAAGGTACTCAAAGAAACAATCGTTGACGGCGTCCCAAAGTTAGATATTCTGGTTGTGGCCGCTTTGGAAACCCTGGTTGAGAAGCAGGTTAATTTACTATCCGGATTAAAAACCCCGACTAAGATTCTCCCCACACCTTTGGCGATGTGGCGGTATTATATCGGGCATTACCCAACCGAAAACCTTCAAAATGTTATGGTCATTGATATTGGTCATTCCACCACCATGATCAATGTGATTCATGACGAAAACCTGCGATTCGCACGTGAAATCGGAGTCTCCGGAAAAGATTTAACAGAAGCATTGATCGGTTCGATGACCACCTCCTCGGGTGAACGGGTTAATGTGGAGGAAGATCAGGCAGAATTATTCAAGATGAAATATGGTTTTCCTCTGAAGGAGTTCGAGCATCGGAATTCCGATGAGGATATTCCTTTGGTTCAGATTTCATCACGACTGCGAGCACCGATTGAAAAACTGGCCAACGAAATCCAGCGGTCTATTCAATATTATGCTAAAGAGTTTTCGTTCGGCCCTATTGATAAAATTTATCTCTGCGGTGGAACGGCTGCGATGATGAATCTGGTGGACTTCCTGTCGGACTATCTCAACCTGGATATACAGGTTAGCGATCCTCTGAATCTCTGGACGATCGGAAAATCCCTGGCCAATATTGATGTGTTGGAGGAGAATTCTACTTCTCTGGCGACTCCGGCCGGAATATCGATTGACACCACTCCGGACCTGAACCTACTTCCGGAAAAATACATCCAGGAATCTCAGACTAAAACGATAAAAACGGTCTTTCGCTTGTTTTTGGTCGTCGCTCTGGCCGTAGTGATTGGACTATCCACAAGTGTATCGATGAAGGGTAGAACACTGAATTCAGAATTGGATGCATTGAAAAAACAGAGCAGCCAAATGTCGCCAATCGAAAAAGATGTAATTGAATTACAAAGTACAAAACAGGATGCGCAAAAGAAAGTTACGGCTCTGAAGAAAATGATCAATGAGCCAACGTTTAACATCGAATTTCTCCGTATCCTCAGTAATGTCCTTCCTGAATCTGTCTCACTGGAATCTGTGGAAAATATCGAACAGATAAGGAGTTCAAAACAAGCAAGAATCAAACTTGCCGGATATATTGAAACAACAAAATATGATGCCAATGTAAAATTGGCGGAATTGGTCATGCTCTTACAAAACTCCGGGTATATGACAAATGTCACCCTGGATAATTCGCAACCTGTCGATTCCAAAGATTTTATCGGAATGCGCTTTGAAATTTCCTGTCGGATAAGTGGCTATGAAAATTAACGCACGCCAAATTCTCATTGTCGGATTCATCGCTATTATTGCCGGTGTGATTGCCTGGTATTTTTTGATGTATCAATCTCAAATTAAGAAAAACCATATGGTTCAATCTGAGATTAATCAATTGCAAAACAAATTGAATCGCGGTTCCGTTTCAATTAAAAGTCTTCCCGCACTTAAAACGTCCGTAAATGACCTGGTTAATGAATTCGATTCATTGTCAGCAAAACTGCCGACAAAAGACCAGGTTTCAACCATAACAAACAATATTGTACAAGTGGCGCTGGAACAGGAACTGAACATCGACAAAATTTTACCGGCCATTGACCCGATGATCAAATCTTCTGATTATTTTGTGAAGGTGCCGGTTGAAATTGTCCTGAGCGGCGAATATCTGAAAATCGGCGCATTTTTTGAGGGTCTATATGGATTACCCTTTAGAATTTATGTTTCCGATGTTTCCATCAGCCGAAATGCCGACAATAGCTCCGTAACAGCATCGCTCAACGCTTACTTTTATGTGATTAACCCCGGGGGAAAAATATAATTATGGCTGAACGATCCAAATCACAGGTTATCCTGTTTGTGGTCCTTCTGGTTTCAGGCGGATACCTTGGATATGATATGGTGTTCAATAAAGAATCCAGTACAAAAGAACTGATCAAACAGAAATTAGAGGCGGCGAAAAAACCTGTTCAGCAGGCGGCTAATACGGCTTCATCGAATATTAACACATCTATTAAACCAAAACAAATTCAGCCGACAAAAGCGGAAAAAATCCCGTCCTATGCTACAGTGTGGGGCCGTGATCCATTTGTCGGCATGATTACCAAAGTTCTTGTTATCAATAAAACGGAAAAAGCGCAGGAAGAAGATCCGATTTACATTGAAGACTATATTTTATCTGCCATTTCTTATCGGGGCGACAGTCCCGTTGTTTTAATCAATGACTCTGTTCTGAGGGTCGGCGATAAAATTGATAAACTAACCCTTAAAGAAGTCCGGGCTACTTCAGTTGTATTAGTATCACCCAACGGAAAGGAATATATTCTTAACCTTCAAACCGCAGCTATGCAATGAAGAAATATATTACACTCATTATTCTTGGTTTTCTGGCCGCAAGTCTTGGCTTGAGCCAGGAAATCGATCATCGGTTAGCCAAACCGACATCGGGCCGTTCCAGGGAACTGCTTAATATGAATTTTGTGAACGCTGATTTGCGCAATGTATTACGATTATTGGCTGACCAAAATAATATTAACCTTGTCGTCAATGAAGATGTGTCAGGAACGGTAACGGTACATTTTTCGAATGTAACCCTCAAAGGCGCACTGGATGCCATCCTTAAATCAAATGGTTATGACTATGTCATCCAGGACAATATCCTGATTGTCAAACCAATCAATACCAAGATGCAGGGCGAAACCACGACAAAGGTGTATAAGCTGGATTATATCTCGGCAAATGATGTCACCGGACCGCTGGAAGATTTATTAACCAGTAAGGGGTCGGTCCAGGTGTTCCAGCGTTCGTCGGAATTATCCCAAAGCACGGGAAATGAAACCGCTACACGTGCCGATGAATTGGTGGTGACGGATACACCGGACAATTTTGTTAGAATTGATGCCTTGATTGCTCAGTTGGATATTCCGGTTCCCCAGGTCATGATTGGGGTGAAGTTCATCGAAACGATTTTGTCCGACAATGAAAATATGGGAATTGACTGGACAACCAAAGCAACGCTACAAGGCGGCCCGGCGTTGGCCACATCCACAGGGCTGGTCACAGCAGGAGGTACAGGCGGAACTTCCGGCGGGACCGGCGGGACCGGCGGAAGCAGCGGTGGGGCAGGTGGCCTGGGTATTGGCAGGCTCAAGCAACTCAACCTGGCCATATTAACCCTGCAGGAATTCCAGGTTGTGTTGGATTATTTGAAATCGAAAGGAAACTCAAAAGTATTATCCGATCCCCGCATCACCACCCTGGATAACCACCGCGCCAATTTTACAACGGAAACTGAGTTAACTGTTATTGTTCCCACTGTTTCTCAAAGCGCCACCGGCGCTCTGGCAACGGAAACTGCGGAAAAGTACACCATTAAAATTGAACTGATGGTCCTCCCTCATGTCCACAAAAATGGTCAGATTACCATGACCGTAGAACCCACTGTAGAGGGAATTACCGGTTATTCCGGACCCGATCTGGATCAGCCGATTATTTCCCGGCGGAATGCTGAGACCCAGGTACGTGTGAACAATGGCGAAACCATTGCTATCGGAGGTCTGATTAAAGAAGATGTCACGCAGCAAGATCGTAAAGTTCCCTTCCTGGGTGATTTGCCGCTGATCGGAAAACTTTTTTCCTATCATTCGAGTGAAAAACAAAAAAGCGATCTGTTGATTTTCATTACACCTCATTTAATCTATTCGGACAATAAAACGGAGTAAATACACCTATGGCTCTGAATCTCATCAAATTATTAACAGTGGTTTCCCGAAACGGAGTTTCCGACTTTCACCTGAGTTCCGGGTATCCGCCGCTTATTCGCAAAAACGGTGAAATTCGGTGGCTGGACCAGCCGCCGTTAACGGCCCAGGAAGCGCATGACGCGATTTACGGAATCCTAACAGAACGACAAATTGCTACTTATGAAGAATTCCACGAAGTGGATTTGGGTTGGCACATCAAAGGGGTGGGCCGATTCAGGGTCAATGTATACAGTTTTGCCAACGGAATCGGCGCTGCATTCCGTGTCATTCCGGATAAAATATGGACATTGGATGATATTAAAGCTCCGCAAGCTCTACAAAAGCTTGCCAAGACCCGCAAAGGATTAATTCTAGTCACCGGGGCCACAGGCAGCGGAAAATCAACGACGCTTGCCGCAATTGTCGATTATATTAATTCAACGCGACGAGGTCATATTTTAACCATCGAAGATCCCATTGAGTTTGTTCATCACAGTAAAAAATGTCTGATTACTCAGCGGGAAATCGGCGCGCACAGCAATTCGTTTTCGAATGCACTTAGAGCAGCGCTTCGTGAAGATCCGGATGTGATCCTGGTGGGTGAGATGCGTGACCTGGAAACAATTTCTTTAGCGCTCACGGCAGCTGAAACCGGTCACCTGGTCCTTGGAACACTGCATACCGGTAGCGCCCCTGAAGCCGCGGACCGTGTGATTGACGTCTTTCCCTCCGGTCAACACAATCAAATTCGGGCCATTTTTTCCAGCTGCCTGGAAGGTGTAGTTGCCCAGAAATTAGTGAAAACAAAATCCGGCGAAGGCCGTGTTGCCGCTATGGAGATTATGCTGGGATCCAACAGTATTCGGAACCTGATACGGGAACGAAAATCTCACCAATTACGGTCTGCTATCCAGACTTCAACCGATGAAGGTATGCAAACCGGCGACCAGGCATTAATACAATTACTGGACGATGATTTAATCACATTGGAAGAAGCACAACTTTATGCCGAAGAACTTCGCCCCTTCGAAGAATGGGCCGGAAGTATCCGGAATGTCCTTCACGCCAAACGAAAAACAACCACTGCAGTATGAAGAAACTGATCCCGCTTCTCTTTTTATCCGGCCTGATGGCCCTGGAAATTCAGGTTCCGGAAGATCGGAATGTTTCGGTAATCGGACGTGTATTTTATGAAGCCAGTGGAAAAGCCTATGTTGTTAAACAGTGCACCGTCAGGGTGAAAGGTCCGGATGAAGTCCTGCTGCATTATACGGATGACGACGGTCGTTTTTCTGTTCCAATCGTTCTGACCCGGGATATTCAAAGCTTCAAGATTCAACTGAATTTTGAATTTTCCCGGCGTGTTACGCCAACGACCATCGCCCGCGCGCTCAGTATTGTGAATCCCCGCGCAATCAAGGACTCTATCTATGATTTAGGAAATATTTACCTTATTGAAGAAAAACATAAGCAACGGGTTTGGACAATCTGGGATTTACTGGAAGACTCGCTCCGAACGCTGGCCAATCAGAAGCAATCAGTTATCAATGACCTGAACCAACTCCAGCTGAAACTGAATGTGGTTCAAAAACACAATGATGACTATTTGAATAAACTTAAAAGTCTCCAGGATCAAAACACTGATTATGTTTCACAAATTGAAGATTTAACAAAACAAAACTCAGATTTCGAAGCCGAATTAAACAGATTGCGGGACGAACTCAAGAAACAAAAAGTACCTAAGAAGTTATTCGATAATTTTTATCTAAATGAATACCTGGATTTGATTCAGACCCGCGATTCTCTGTTGGCTGTCCTTGACGACAGTGTTGCCGTTATGAAACCGGGTATTCAAAACCTGGATTTGTTACTCAAACAACGGGATTTCTTTTTCTTAAGGCTGGATCTCTTCGCAAAAAATGTGGGACAGAAAGATACCAATGTTATTTCCTACAAAGATATGATCCCGGCGAGAGACTCCGTTTTGATCAAGCAGTCTCTATTGATGGCCACATCGCCATTTGGAGAACATCAGCGGAACTTGTACAAGAGTTTAATTGCAAAACGGAATTCCATCCTTGACAAACAAGACAGTCTGGTCTTTAGCATACTCACCGGATTTAATGCTTATCGATATCATTTGGTCGTCCCGGGAGATCATTTATGGAATATTGCCATAAACGCACCTGAGTTTAAAAATCCATACAGCTGGCGTATTCTTTACATTGTGAATAAAGATCAGATTGCAAACCCGGACTCCATTTTCCCGGGGCAAATCCTCAAAATCCCAATTCGTAAAGAAAAGGCCGAAACGGATAAACCCTGATGTTTACAACTAAAATGGCAATCTGGACAGCTGTCATGTTTGTGATGCTCATGGCTTTTTATATGAGTTGGCGATTTTTCTTTGCTACGGAAAATGGGGTTTATCGCAGTCATATTCGAAAATGTTCCAACTGCTCAAAATTTAAATCCACGAATTCTTTTTTTGACGGATATTGCAGAGTCTGGAAAAGAGAAGTCATTAAAAAAAGTGTCTGCAAGCATTATTACCCCAAAAATGAATGGGTAAAATTTTTAGAAATGATCGGGTTCTAACCAGGAGAATAACCAATGTCGAAGAAAATATTAGTCGTTGATGATGATCCCAATATCGTAAATCTGATAAGGGCGTTTTTATCCAAGATCGGATTTGAGATCATGGAGGCAAATGATGGTTTGGATGGGCTCCAAAAAGCCCGGACTGAAAATCCGGACCTTATTATTTTAGATGTTATGTTGCCAAAATTGGATGGATTCAAATTCGCCCGGCTATTAAAGTTTGATGAATTGCATCGGGATACACCCATTCTGATGTTAACTGCGAAATCAGACGAAAAGGATGAAAAAACCGGAAAAGCTATGGGTGCGGATGCTTATTTAACGAAACCATTTAAAAATCAGGAACTCATCGATCAGGTCAAGTCCCTTGTTGCCTGAATCTTTTTATATCTTCTTCGCGGTTCTCTTTGGACTGATTATTGGATCATTCCTGAATGTGGTCATCGTACGTCTTCCGGCACAAGAATCACTGGTTTCTCCTCCCTCCCACTGTCCCCATTGCCAGACGCCGATACGGTGGTGGCAAAATATCCCCGTTTTGAGTTTCATTTTCCTCGGGGGTAAATGCTATAATTGCAAAAAATCAATTTCGTGGCAATATCCGTTTGTAGAAGGTCTGACCGGGATATTGTTCGGATTATCCGTATGGTATTTCAATCCTTCATTCCAGGCCTTATCTGCCTGCATTTTTATTGCGTATCTCATTCCTATTGCTTTCATCGATTATCGGCATTTTCTAATCTTTGATGTATTGTCTTATTCCGGAATTGGTATGGGTTTACTTCTTGCCCTATTACCTGGTCAAAATATTGGAATTGTTTCGGCAACGATAGGCGGAGGCGTTGGCGCCGCCAGTTTGTTGGTCATTCGGGGAATTGGAAATATTTTATTTCACAAAGAATCCATGGGATTTGGCGATGTGAAACTGGCCGGCTTGATCGGTGTATTCCTTGGATGGAGTTTAACGCTGATGAGTTTCTTCCTCGGCGCGGTATTGATCGTACTGGTCTATATCATCAAAGCTGTCTTCCGCCGCAGGTCTAAACCGGATGAGCGGTATGCTTTCGGCTTTTACTTTTCCATCGCAGCAATCGGTGTACTTTTCGTCGGTGGCAACTTGTTAAATTTGTACCTAAACTTTTTACGACCGGGTTAGCATAAAACATTATGGCGAAGAAACGAATAGGTGAACTCTTAATGGATGCCGGGGTCTTAACTCCGGAACAATTACATGAAGGGCTTAAAAAACAAAAAGAGACAGGGGAACCCTTAGGCAAGGTATTCACCAAACTGGGGTTTTTAACTGAACATGATTTTGTCATATCCCTCAGTCAACAGCTGGACCTTCCCTACCTTTTTCTGAACAATTACAATTTTGATCCGGAAGTAAAGGCCCTTATTCCTGAAGATTACGCCCGGCACAATCGAATTATTCCCTTATTCAGAATTGAATCTACTCTGATGATCGGCATTGCCGATCCCACCAATATCGACATCTTTGACGATTTATCACGCATAACTAAGATGGAGATTGAACCGACACTCTGTGCCGAAAGTGAGATCATGGAGTCTCTGGACGAAATCTATGGCACGTCAAAGGACATGGAATCGGTGATGCAAAAAATCCGGACCATGGACCGGGACAAAAAGCAGGGTTCGGGTCAGGAATCACCCATGATCAAATTGGTGGAACTGATGTTTGAGCAGGCAATCAAGATGAAAGCCAGTGATATTCACATAGAGCCGGAAGAAACCATGCTGCGTGTTCGCTATAGAATCGACGGGGTCATGCAAAATGTTTACGAGCATCCGGCGGAACTTCAGGATGAAATCATTTCCCGGGTCAAGGTAATGTCGGATTTAAATATCACTGAAAAACGCATTCCCCAAGATGGACGATTCAATATGAATGTGGGAGAAAAGCGATTCGATTTTCGTGTTTCTACGCTGCCCACCGTTCATGGTGAAAATGTGGTCATCCGTATTCTGGATCAGAGCAGTATTCAAATTACCTTAACGGATTTGGGGATGGCGCCTGAAACGCTTAAAATGTTTAACAAAGGTCTCCTCGAACCCAATGGGATTATTCTGGTTACCGGTCCAACGGGCTCGGGGAAATCCACGACTCTTTATGCTTCACTGAATACAATTAATTCACCGGACAAAAATATCATTACCGTTGAAGATCCGGTCGAATACCAACTTCCCCTGATCCGGCAATCCAACGTAAACCATAAGATTGGACTATCGTTTGCAGCCGGATTGCGATCCATTCTTCGTCAGGATCCTGATATTATTATGGTTGGTGAGATTCGTGATTCCGAAACAGCCCGTGTCGCCGTCCAGGCCGCTTTGACAGGACACTTGGTTTTAAGCACAATTCACACAAATGACACCGTCAGTTCTGCCACACGTTTAATTGATATGGGTGTAGAACCCTTCCTGGTCGCGTCGTCAACGAAAGCTATTCTGGCCCAACGTCTGGTCAGAAAAATTTGCGAGCATTGCAAAGAATCCTATGAACCCGAACCGGAAATTCTGGAAGATCTCAATCTCACAAACCTGAAACAGAAGATTAAATTTTATCGGGGAAAGGGCTGCAAAAATTGTCGGCGAACCGGATATAAAGGAAGGCTTGGCTTATATGAAATCCTGTTGATAACCGAAGAAATTCGTCGATTGATTGTAGCCAACGCCGGTTATGACACTATCCTGGACAAAGCCCTGGAAGAAGGACTGATTCAGCTGAAATATGATGGAATTCGAAAAGTGATTCAGGGAAAAACCACCCTGGATGAAGTCTTGAGAGTTGCTTCTTGAGCCACTTTTCAAAGGGCGCCGCTAAACCGGATAACACAGAAGAGGCCAAAACCCTTCTGGTCGTTGGACAGGATTGCGATCCGGTTCAGGCGTTGCTCAAATCCATCGAAGCGCCAACGATAAAAACTCAAAGCATTAAAAATGGGTATGATGCTCTGAATTATGTGCAACTCAATTCGGTGGATGGCATCATCGTCTGTGATCAACTCGAATTAATTTCTCCCATTGATACCATCAAGCGGCTTTTAGCACACCCGCATAAAATTCCCATTTGGCTCTGGGTGACACGGCCAACCATCCAATCGCTATATGAATTTCTCCTGGCGGGATGTGATCGATGGTTGCTGTCCAATTCCTCTGAGGACGTATTACGCCAACTCATTGTATCCGGTTTGAACCAGTTCGGATTTTTCCCTGAAGTTGACCAGAAACGATTTCAACTGTATAAAAAATATGGCATCAATAACCTGGTCGGTTCCTCCTCCTCTATGATGGAATTATATTTTGCACTTGAAAAAACAATCAATACGGAAATATCCGTTTTAATCCAGGGTGAAAGCGGGTCGGGAAAAGAACTGGTAGCGCGATTGATCCATTTTATGAGCTCAAGGTCGAACGAAAAATTGGTCAGTTTGAATTGTGCGGCTGTACCAAACAATCTAATGGAAAGCGAACTTTTTGGATTTGAAAAGGGCGCCTTCACCGGGGCCAATGTCCACAAACAGGGTAAATTCGAATACGCCCACAAAGGAACACTCTTCCTTGACGAGATTGCGGATATGGATATGTTAATGCAGAGCAAAATCCTCCGCGTTCTGGAACTCCGTGAATTCGAACGAATTGGAAGTAACGATCCACGGAAGGCCGATGTTCGAATTATCTCCGCTTCCAATAAGGAGCTTGGACAGTACATCAAAGAAAATCGATTCAGAATGGACCTTTATTATCGAATTAACGGATTCACACTTGAGATGCCGCCATTACGAAAACGGTATGGTGATTTCCTTCCATTGATGGTTTATTTCATATACCAATCCAATAAAAAGAATCGAAGGCAAATTCAGACTTTTGACATGGATATTTTATCGGTTCTCCATGATTATTCCTGGCCGGGTAATGTTCGTGAATTTGAAAGTTTTTTAGTACGAGCCGTTTTATTTTCTGATGGAACTCATCTTAATGTCAATACGGTTGTAAATTTGATGGAGCCCATGAAAAAATCCGATTTATATCAGTATAAATCGGATACCATCGCTGAGAAACAATCGACCTCAACGATGGAGGAAATGGAAAAAACAGCGATTATCAATGCCCTGACTGAAGTCAGCGGTAATGTTACTGCTGCCGCGAAGAAATTGGGTGTGAGTCGTGTGACCGTATGGCGTAAAATGGAAAGATATAACATCAAGTACGAAGGACCACGCGCTTAATGCCAACCTACAGCTACAAAGCATTTGATGGGGGCGGCCTGATTGTTACCGGCGAATTTGATGCTTCGAATTATGGCGAAGCATTGGAATATTTGCAATCCAGTCTTGAATACACTCCCATCAAGGTAAAACAAAAAAAGGAATCTGCCATTGCCGCTTTTATGCAGCGATTCCAAAAAGTACCGGTTCAGGAAGTCATGAATTTTACCAAGCAACTATATACCCTGGAACATGCCGGTGTTCCGGTGTTGACCTCCCTAAGCGCACTGAAGGAGCAAGCAGATACGGCCGCTTTCAAAGCCGTACTCGGTTCGGTTTACCGTGATCTTGAGGGCGGGTTAAGTTTATCCGAATCACTGACCAAACATCCAGATGTATTTCCTGAATTCTTTATCCATAGCGTAAAAGCCGGCGAAGAAGCCGGTGCTATGGAAAACGTATTGCTAAAATTGAACGATCAATTGGGTCGGCAGGATGACATCACAAAACGAATTAAGAAAGCATTACGTTATCCAATAATGGTGATGACCGCTATCATTATAGCTTTTGTCATCATTGTCACCTTTGTCCTTCCGAATTTCATCAAAATGTTCGCTATGGGCGGACGTGCTGAATTACCCCTCCCTACAAAGATTCTAATTATGATCAGTCACGGGTTTCAAAATTACTGGTTTATTATTTTCGCAGCATTATTAGGTTTGGGATTTTTCTTTAACTATTATATCCATACGGCTCAGGGCCGATTTAATTGGGACCGGTTTAAACTCCATATGATCATATTTGGAAAATTATTTCATATGGTGGCCATTGCCCGTTTTACATCCACATTACAAACATTGAATAAAAGCGGACTTCCCATCCTTCAATCACTGGAAATTGGAGCAAAGTCTACAGGGAATAAAGTTGTGGAAAAAGCGATTGACGAAATTTCTGTCGGTGTGAAACAGGGACAGGGTTTAACATTGCCGTTCCGGAAAAGTAAGATGTTCCCGCCTTTGGTAATACAGATGATCTCTGTTGGAGAAGAATCCGGTTCTCTGGATGAAATGTTAGTCAACGTTTCCGAACATTATGACAGCCTTGTAAACGATTCCGTCGATGGTTTAATGGCCGCTATCGAACCCATCATGACCATTATCATAGGCAGTTTTGTTGCCTTACTCGCGGCAGGTATGTTTATGCCCATGTGGGGTATGATCGAAGCTTTCCAGGGAGGTCCGGGAGGTTAATTGGGACTGAAACACTGTTACAATATGAAACACATTTATATTACATGCGAAATGTTTTCCGAGGAGAATTATGTTTTGGCACACTATTTGATAATGCTGAATCAGATTTAATGAATACTAAAACCAGGAGATAAATAAAATGAAACGAAATCAAGAAGGTTTTACCCTGATCGAGTTGGTGATGGTCATCGTCATCCTCGGTATTCTGGCTGCTGTAGCTATACCGAAATTTGCCAACCTGACCAATCAGGCCAATGCAGCCGCAGAAGATGGTGTAATCGGAGGATTGCGCTCCGGTGTGTACACATATAGTGTTAACGAAATGGCTGCAGGGAATGGTGCCACTTATCCTAGTGATCCGTTTGACGGCTTAGATCAAACACCCACCGGATACACATCAACGCCTGATATTACAACTGCAGGTGCATGGTCCTTTAATTCGACCAGTAATTACGTCTCCCACGTGAGAAGTAACGGTACGGTTGAATACTGGGCATACACTTCCGGTTCAGGAACCATTGGAACACGGCAGACAACAGCTCCGTAATACGAGTTTTGATCTCTCAATAAAAAAGCCCTTTCCCAAGGGCTTTTTTATTTTCTGAAATTCGACCACCATTTTATGTGTTTGGCCTGGTGCGAAATTTGGGAATTTCTCCGCCCATTAGTGCTTTTATTTCCGTACCGTTCAGAGGATGATCGTAAATAATCACATCATCGATGGATCCGACAAAAGACTCCCCTGTTCCAACAGAATGTCCAATTGCAGGATCAGAAAACAGTCTGAAATCTTTCGGTTTTTTAATCTCTGTTCGTTTAG
>CAZJWP010000010.1:20059-29746 GCA_964549745.1 uncultured bacterium
CGCGCGACGGAACTGGTTTTAATTGTATCATTATTTATATTCGGATTGATCATCAGTTTCCATCGGTTACAAACCGGGGACATCTGGTGGAGCATGGCTGAAGGCCAATATATTTTCAACCATCACCAGCTTCCAACAACCAATTTATTCTCATATACGAATCCGAATTATTCCTGGGCTACACCGCAATGGTTGTTTTCTTTACTCGCATTTCTGGTTGATAAATCGATCGGGATCAACGGTTTGATCGTCTTCCGGATTCTGATTGTGCTCACCCTGATTGGTTTCCTGTTTTTCAGCTACCGGAAGCATCAATCCATTACTGCATTTACAGTCGTTGTAATAATCTGGATCTTATTCGCCTTTAATTTTCGTCTGCTAATGCGGGCTCATATTTTTTCGATACTCCTCTTTGGAATAACGTATTACTTTGTTAATCAGCCTCTTAAAAAATCGACATTTTATGGCCTGCCTCTTCTCTTTCTTCTCTGGGCGAACCTTCATGCCGGTGTTCTGTTTGGGATTGTTCTTTTGGGACTCACAACCATAGAGAAATTCTTTACTAATGTATTGATCAAGCGTTTGCCGGTCCGATCATCCCTTCCGCAAGAATATATTAAGCTCTCACTCATTTGTTTACTGGCCGCGCTATTTAATCCCCACTTCACTCAATTTATCACTTACCCAATAGCTCATCTGGATGTGAACCATCTCATCCCAATCGCTGAATACCAAACACCGGCTTATTTTGGATTTAATAAAATGTTGTTCTTTTGGATTTCCATCCCCTTGATTTTAGCGGCATTAATATTTATCGGGGCAAAGCAAAAGCGCTTGCCGAAGTTTAGTCTGTCAGCATTGGCTTTTCTCCTTTTATCGCTCAAATACACACGGATTATTCCATATTTTGAAATACTTGCGGCCGGCATTTTCCTTCAGATTTCCACTCCGTTTTTACAAGAAAAATGGGAAAGATTCCACTTTCGTTGGGTGGCCAATATTATCCTGTCCTTTGCCATTGTCATGGGCCCGTTATATTCGATTGGAGGAGAAAGCCGCCTGATGCCAAAGTACAATTTTGGCTTGGGTGTCGACCCGACTCAGCTCCCGGTTCACCTGGTCCGTTTCCTGAATGAAAATCCGGCCCCGGAGCCGCTATTCAACGACTTTTTTTGGGGAGGATACCTTATTTGGAATTATTCACAGCACCAAAAAATCTTTATTGATGGTCGAATCCCTGCATACCCGCCAAGATTTGTTCGTATTTATCAAGCGTTGTCCTGGGATAAACAAAAATTTGAAATTGCCGACAGTTTGTACAATTTTCAGACCCTGGTTATTGTGAATCCATTTTCATTTCACTGGATGGATAAATCACCCTTGGATACCCAAAAATGGGCCCTGGTGTTTTGGAATAGCTACGAACATTTCGTTTATATAAAACGTAATTCGGAAAATGAAGCTTATATTAATGCAAACGAATTTAAGTTTTACAATAAGCCCTACACTCCGGACGGTATTCGCACAATCTTACATACGAGAGAAGATACGTTAAATGTCGTTCGGGAAATTAAACGTCACAATCACTGGGCTCCCGATCCTATTGATAAATATTTTTTAAAAGTATTAACGCAGAATGAGTAAGACTTGAAGCGATATTTCCTTCCAACACTCTGGATCTTTATTCTGCTGATTTTCCCGTTTGACCGTGGACCGGAAACGATCTGGTTCAACTCCGTACTCACTTGGAGTGCGACGCTAAGTCTGGTTTATTACATCGCACTCTCTTGGAAGCGCCAAAAATTCATCCTCCGGCATCCGTCAATCCAGATCACATTCGGACTGTTTGTCCTGTGGATACTGCTTTCGAATCTCTGGACAATCGATGCATTCGCTACGATGTACAAATCATTAACCTATTTATCCGTCTTTATCCTCTTTTTTGTGACCTTGAATTCTCCGGAAACCGATCTATCTGAAAAGTGGATCTTTTTTGCCCTGATTTTACTCTTTGCGGTGGAAATGATATTTGGGATTGTTCAATCATTTTTCTTTTCATCCGGTGTACCGATCGCAAACAGTTCCTTTTTCAGAGCCCATGGACATTTTGTCTGGCCCAATACCTTTGCCGGTTTCATCGTTCTAGTCTGGCCGTTGGTCTTCTGGAAATATCTGAACGCAAATAAACGATTACATTCGATAAGCTTGTATGTTTTGCTAATTTTAGCGTTATTCGTTTTAGGTCTCACCTATTCCCGTGGCGGCTGGTTGGCCTTTTTACTTTCATCCGGACTCATCTATTTGGTCCTGCTTCTCCGTTATCGATTGGTAAAGATCCATTCTTCAAAATTGATAGCGGTCGTCACAGGATTTATCGTTGTTTGGGTCTTCATTAGCTTACTACCGGGAAGCGCTGTTTCGAATCGAATTGAATCGTTTGTCAATCCGTCTTCTTTCGGACGGCAGGATATTTGGGCAAATACCCTGCATTTAGCATCTCAAAAGCCTTGGTTGGGTTATGGTTTCCGGACTTTTCACATTACCAGTACGCAATGGTTTCCTTTCGGAATCCGGTATGATTTTGCCCACAATGATTACCTGCAATTCCTGTTGGAATTGGGGGCCGTTGGATTGGTGTTTTTTGCAGGATTTCTGGTGGTTTGGGTCCTGAAGGGCTGGAACGCGCTAAAGCCGAATATATTGAAGGTCAACCCGCCGCATTACTCCCCCGGTCTATGGATCGGAATGGCCGGATTATTGATGCACACATTTGTTGACTTCGATTTCTACATCCCTGAGCTTGTATTAATCTGGGTCTTTTACCTGGCTTATTGTCTCCGAAATCAATCCGTTGAATCCACGGTTGAATTCACTGTCAAAGCCGAAGCCCTGCCCTTTCAACGTTTTTTACTTACAACGGCCGTTTTGGTATTATTGGCCCTAAGCCTGATACAACCTCTTTCCGCACACTTTGGGGCAGTTGGGACCGCCGCAAAAGAGAATCGCGAACCGGACAGAGCCCTACAATATTACCGGTATGCACAAACACTGGAGCCGCGATCCGGGAATAATGCCATTCACATGGGTTCCGTTTACAGTACAAAAGCGTATCTTGAAACCGACCATCTCAAAAAATGGGAGTGGTTAAATCTTGCGGAAAAACAGTTTACCCGGGCTACTGATTTGGGTCCGCTAACCTGGAACTATTGGCAAGCAAGAGGACAATTTTATAAACGGCATATTCTGCAATTCATTTCATTGGGATTCCCTGAAAGTAAATTAACCGTATTGGATACCAACCGCGCCGGTTGGCGCGATATGTGGTTGACGATACCAAAAATGAACTTCTTCTTTAAAAAAGCGCTTCAACTCTATCCAAACAATCCTGATTTATGGATTGAACGAGCCGAAACCCGGGTTGATTTTCATCAACCGGATTCATCGTTAAAATGGTATGCGCTATACACCCAAAACATGAAAAATGATCTCCCTGCTTTATCGGAATATGCCGATGTTCTGACACGAATGAAAAAGTACCAACAATCTATGATCATATTGGACTCCCTGATTGTTCGGGATTCCACTGCAGAATCGGGTTGGTTTTTAAAAGGACGCAATTATTTCTATCTGGGGAAAAATGATTCCGCAAAACTCTGTTTTGACCGCGTTATTCACTTAAATCCTCATGCGAATTATATAGCAGCTTGGGTAGATTCGCTGGCTAATAAAGAGATGATTCAGGGGTCGAATAAGTAGTATATGGCCGAAAAGTTAAATCGTTTTGAACGCTATCTAAGTTCCAATTTGGGATATGGGTCTTCTTCATTTTCCTTTAAGGAACTGTTAATATTTAATGAAAAATTGTATGGACAGCTTTCTACAAAAAGAACGCTGCCTGATGCATTGGACGCTGTATTTGAAACCACAGGTAACCGGGTTCACCGTATGGTGCTATTCAGTATAGCAAATTCGGTCAAATCAGGTACTCCCCTTTCTCAGGCTATGCTGACATTTAAGGATATCTTTCCCAATTTTTTCATCGCTATGATCATGGCAACGGAGCGTAGCGGAAAATTCTTAGCCGGCCTGGAAGCCATGGGACTGCATTTACAAAATGAGAATAAAATGTTCGATTATTTTAATGTATCGATGTTTTATTTGAGAATGCTTATCTATGTTGTGATTGGTTTTCTGTTCTATTTTATTTACAAATTGCACCTTATTGAATTCACCGTGAATAATGTGCTGATATTAACTGCCGTGCTTGCGATTCTGGCGTTAATAGTTGGCGCTATTGGCCGGTATCTGCATAAAAACTCACTGAAGAAAGAGAAAATTTTGTCTCTTATTCCTTTGGCGGGTAAAATTCATTTCTTAAAATCAATCAGTAGTTTCTGTTTTTTGTACAATGTTTTTCATCGGTCCGGCGTCCCGATACATCAGATTCGGGGTTTGATTAAAAATTATATTGGCCCTTCCCGTTTAACCAAGGATATTGATCTTCTTAACAAATGGATTAAATCCAAACCGGATCCCAATCGGATACCGAAAACATTACAGGTAATACCTGAAACACTGGCTCGTGAAATTTTATTATTTGAACAAAATAATACTAAGTTCGATACGATCAGAAACTATTCCCAATTTGTCGGGGCGGAAATCGAGGATATCGCGGAAACAATATTAAACCTTGAAAAACGCATCTTGCTTGGCATCGTTGCTCTGGGAGCAATTGTAATCTACTTGTCCGTCATTTATTGATGAGTCTACTCCGTAAAGGTCGGACACAACGATTAGGGGGGTAATAGATATTGTAATCACATCTATATTTAATTCCTTATCCCTATTATTTTTAAATACACCCCTGAAGTGGGTATTGATCTCATTAATTCTAAAAGAAATGACCTTTTCGGATACGCCTCATTGATATTTTGCAAATTGTAGAATAGAAATATTCCCAATTCCATTCTATATTTATTGTCATGATTCTGTTCGTGGACAACCGATTCCCCGTAAACTTACACAACCATCAGAAAAATAGAGGATGACCGAATGGTCGATATACTCGAATTATTAAAATTTACGATTTCTTCCGGAGCTTCGGATTTGCATCTGAATGCCGGGTCTCCGCCAATGGTCAGGGTCGACGGAACCATGAAGAAAATTGACATCCCTGATTTACTTCCGGAAGACATTCACCGCCTGATTTATGATATCATGACGGATCAGGATCGAAAACGATTTGAAGAAAACTGGGAATCGGATTTTTCCCGGGAAATTGGTTCAATTGGGCGATTTCGTGTGAATGTTTATTTTCAGAATGAAGGGAAAGCGGCTGTTTTCCGGACCATTCCAACTAAAATCCTGACCATGGAAGAACTCAATCTTCCGGATACATTGGCCGATTTCTGCAATTTGGAAAAGGGATTGGTATTGGTCACGGGGCCGACCGGCAGCGGAAAATCCACGACCCTGGCTGCCATGGTTGACCACATCAATACCACGCACAAGCTGCATATTATCACAATTGAAGATCCCATTGAATTTGTGCATAAAAGCCGCTCAAGTCTGATCAGTCAGCGGGAAGTGGGACGGGACACCAAATCGTTTACAAATGCACTGCGAAGTGCGCTTCGCGAGGATCCGGATGTGATTCTTGTTGGTGAGATGCGCGATTTGGAGACCATTTCACTGGCAATCAGGGCTGCGGAAACCGGGCATTTGGTCTTTGGAACATTGCACACCAATAGCGTTGCCAAAACGGTGGATCGCATTGTGGATGTTTTCCCCACAAACCAACAGGAACAAATTCGCTCCATGTTTGCCGACTCAGTCGAAGGAATTGTTTCCCAAATGCTGCTTCCTCGCAAGGAGGGGAAAGGCCGGGTGGCAGCTCTGGAAATTCTTGTGGGAACCAATGCAATCCGGAGTCTGATCCGCGAAAATAAAACGTATCAAATCGAATCAGCGCTTCAAACCGGGTCTTCGCAAGGAATGAAAACCATGGAACAAGCGCTTAAACAACTTCTTCAAGAGGGGGCTATTTCAAGGGATGCGGCTCAGGAAATTCTACCCAAAATGGATGTATCCTGAACCCATGATTGGAGGTTTGCATGAATTTTAGTGACTTAATGAAATTGATGGTAGAAAAGGATGCAACTGATCTTTATATCTCGGTTGGCAATCCTCCCATGTATCGCATTGGGAAAGAGATTTACCCCGTTAGTTCGACCAAGTTGAATCCATCCATGACGGAAAAAATTGCTTATTCTTTTCTGGATGATAAACAGGCGAAGGAATTCCAGGAACATCACGAAATCGACATTGCATATTCAGTGCCAGGCGTTGGCCGGGTTCGTATCAATATTTTCCGGCAACGTGGATCGGTGGGATTGGTCCTCAGGCATATCAAATCGGAAATCCGGACTCTGGACGATTTGCAGATGCCGCCTATCATCAACAAGATATGTGAATCACCGCGTGGACTGGTCCTGGTTACAGGTGCCACGGGAAGTGGGAAATCCACAACCCTGGCCGCCATGATTGATCACATTAATACAACCCGCACCGGACATATTGTCACCATTGAAGACCCCATGGAATTTTTGCATTACCACAAAAAGTGTATCGTTACTCAGCGCGAAGTTGGAATGGACACCGAATCCTATGCCATTGCGCTGAAAAGTGCATTGAGACAGACACCGGATGTTTTGTTAATTGGTGAAATTCGTGATCGTGAAACGATGAAAGCAGCCCTAACATTTGCGGAAACAGGGCACCTGGTATTTAGTACCTTGCATTCGGTCAATGCGTCCCAGACACTGGAACGTATAATGAACTTCTTCCCGGTGGACAATCATCCAATGATTCGTCAGCAACTGTCGCTGAATTTGCGGTCCATTGTGTCCCAACGACTGGTGACACGGCAGGACGGAAGCGGGATGATCGCCGCGCTGGAGATATTATTGAGCACCTCACGGATCAGCGATCTGATGTATAAAGGATTAATTGACGAAGTGAAGTCTGCCATCGCCGCAGGCCGGGAATCGGGAATGCAAACATTCGACCAACATCTGTACGATCTGTATAAGAAGGGTACGATTTCCATGGAAAATGCGCTGGCAACGGCAGATAGCGCCAACGACCTTAAACTGCACATGAAAATGGAAGGTGCTTCGGTTGAGGCCGATCGGGAAGTCATGGGTGAATCCATTACATTTAGGGAAGACTAAAAATGCTTTCAGTTATTCTCGTCGCTTTAATTGCATTGATTGCCGGAGCAGCGTATTTGTTGTTTCCAAAATCGTTGCTTAAAATCAGTCAGTGGGCGAATCGGGTTATCTTTCAGGATGATTTCTTTATCCGGAAAAATCGCGTGACCGGGAGCGCTTTAATTATTGTGGGAGTCTGGCTCCTTTGGATTTATTTTCACCAGTTGACATGAAGATAAATAGTGATAACTATCACACAACTTCACTTGCGGATCGAGTAGGATTAGGTTGGTCATAATGGATAATTACGCTAAACAGAAAATACATTTCCCCGGTTTCACGTTGATTGAATTGGTGATGGTCATTGTGTTGCTGGGTATTTTATCCGCTGTCGCCATTCCAAAAGTCACCAATGTTATTAAAATATCCAGGATAAATGCCACGAAAGCGGAAATGACCGAATTAAAGAAAACCATAATGGGTGACCCTTCATCTGTCGCCGGTGGTGTTCTCATTGACAAGGGTTTCAATGGAGATATTGGTCATTTACCGAAGGTGATGGACGATCTGGTTACTCAGGGTTCCTACCCCAATTGGAATCGTTTCACCCAAACCGGATGGAACGGACCCTATATCTCTAAAAATTTTGCCACTGATAATGAATGGAAAGTTGATGCTTGGGGGAATCCATACCAAATCTCCAGTAGTACACCTGGCGATACTGATCTGGTTTGTTATGGTTCGGATGGGACCCAAGGTACCAGTGACGATCTTAGCATTCACCTTAAATAAAGAGGTCCACAATGAAAAATAGGTATAGCGCCCGGAACCAAAAAAACAACAAGGGATTCACTCTGTTTCAGTTAGTTGCCTTGATTGCTATCCTGGGTATCATTGCCGCCACAGCTATTCAGGTCGTCGTGGTATTGACGCCTTCCAGCCGGGAACGGGACGCTTTAGCTGAGATGGAACAACTTAAATGCGGGGTTGTGGGTTGTACCGAAGGTGACTGTGGATTTATTGGCGATAATGGTTCTATCCCAACACAGCTTCAGGATTTATTGCAGGATCCCGGATCCAGTGTGTATTGTAATTGGCTTGGGCCCTATCTGGATGTCAATTTTGTAAATAATCCTCAGGATTTTCTTTATGATCCATGGGGAAATCCATATATCTGGGATCCTCAAAATCTTACCCTCACTTCCACCGCCGGTGGAAATGGGGCTGATCCCCTTACTATTTCCCTGGCGAATGATATTTCAACTTTATTGAGTAACACAGTTCAATATCAATATACGGATGCAAATGGCAATCCACTCGATTCCAGTTCGATTGATGTCTATGTGAATTATGGGTGCGGGGATATCAAACTGGACTACAACTCCACCTTGGGTTTTTATGGTGAAGGTTTCCCCTCTTGTGGTCTGGAAGTTACGGTTGTATCAGGCGTCGACACAGTTCATCCACCGGCATGTCCCAATCCTCCCTGCGAACCGGCTCCAATTACCTGTAATTACGGTATTGTTCAGTATTCCGGCAGTGCCGCCCTGAGTGGAACCACGAATGACATTGTGGGCTTCCAGGCTGAAGCTACCGGCGATTGTCCATTTGATATAAAAAGCCTTTCGTTTGAATGGTCCGGTTCCAATTGGTGTAATCAGCTCCCCTATCTTGAGACGTTTAAAGTCAATGGGAGTACTTATTGGGATTACCAGGTCGACAATAACGGCGTTAGGGCAGTTTCCGGTCAGGAAATGGTTTTGAGGAATACACTGGTTATTACACCGGGAACGCCCATTACGATAACCGAAATCAAATATGCAAATCAAAGAACCGGATACGCGGACCCAATTCAATTAGACGGAACCACATTTAATTTCTATCTTTATTCCAATATTGCTCCGCGGCAGTTAGTTTCATTTACTGCACCGGGAACAGCGCCCAGTCAGGCAGCGCTCCTGCTCAATCAACAATCCGTTGAATTATCCGGACACGATCATAATAATATTTCATTTGACCTTACGAATCCCGGAGACTGCTGTTTATCGATAAGCGGAATGAAAGTTGAATGGGATACAACCGGTACCATTCCCTATCTGGAAGAAATTAAAATCGGTGGGACTTCTTATTGGAAAGATGACAATTGCCGGATCGCATCCGGTCAATATATTGCCCTCGATGATATTTTCACTATTTGTGACGAAACAAAAACGATTGAATTGAAGGGCTTTTCCACCGATCGCGGGCGTGATTGGGGTGATAATTACTCCGATCCTGACGAAACTTATCAAGTTGATGGATCCATCAATATCAATCCAAATAATAATAACTTCCATCAATTCTATTTAGTCAAAGATGATGATGAAATGATCACTCGGGATGATCTGGCTCAGGAGAGCTATCCTGATTACGAAGGTGATGCAACCTGGGTTCATGTAAAACCTAAAGGAAACGGAAATCAGAACGGGTTACTTGT
>CAZJWP010000010.1:29846-36777 GCA_964549745.1 uncultured bacterium
AAATCCCATGGAGATATCTGCGGCGCACCGAATCAGGAGGATGCATTCGAATGTTCAGTGGAACCGGACCACATCTCCGGAAATGGTAACCACTTAAATATGAAAAACCACCATATCAAGGTCACTTTCTATACAACCGACAGTACCGAATATTCATTTGAGTTCGATACCGATTCCTTAAGCGGACCCAACCTGGCACTTTATAACAATGACGTTGATGTTTCCGGCTCCGGCGACTACACTGTTGAGTTTGAAGTGAAAAATACCGGAGATGAAGCTATCGAAATCAAACAGGTACTGGGCTCATGGAGTGAAGCAAATGCCTATGCATCTGAATTTAAAGTAGATAATGATTCGTACTGGGATTCAGATAACGGAGATCGTATGTCCTCCGGCGGTATCCTGGACCTGGATAATTATTTATATATGGAACCGGGTGAACATGTCACCATGAAGTTCTACAAATTCAAAGACGAACTAACGCATGGTGACTATGTTGATATGAGCGGTGTTGACTTCAATGTGATCCTTACCGGAGTCGGTGAAAACTATGACTATGACATAACTTTTACCACACCGTCCAATGGCGGTGATGATCATGGGGACCATGGAGATCATGGGGATCACGGGGATCATTAATTGATGAATTTATATAAAAATCCTGGACGAGACCGAGAGTCTTCGTCCGGGATTTTTTTTATGGAATCAACAAGAAAAAACACGCTTCACCACACCAAGCGTGGATTCACGCTTATTGAGCTTATTATTGTTATCATTATTATGGGAATATTAGCCGGTCTGGCCGTGCGAACGACCACCCGGATTACATTGAATGCTAAATTCAATGAGACCTACGCTGAAATGCAATCTCTGGTGAAGGCCGTCACCGGAGACCCCGATATCGTCCAAAACAAAATCCGGAATAGTTTCGGATATGTTGGCGACACGGGAGTAATGCCGCCCACAATTGAAGATCTCGCTTCAAATGTATCAAGCGTGACCGGATGGGCCGGCCCTTACGTGGAAGCCGGTTATACGGCCGATCCAAATGCCTATAAACGGGACGCCTTTGGAAAAAATTATCGCTATGTCTTACCCACCGTATTAACGCAGGAACCTAAAATTTGGACGCCGGCTGATGGAGACACCATTACTGTGTCTATTGCTTCCAGTGTCAATTCTGTTTTGAATAATACTGTTAAATTGAGATTGTACAGTGAAAATGGCGTTGAAATAAATGGAACGAATGGAACCGTAGATATTAATTACAGTGGCGCCTGGCATTCTTTAACCTACTCTTCATCCAGTGGATTTAAAATAACCACCGTCCCTATTGGTCTAAGGCAACTCCGGGCTGTCTCTGCCGGAGATACCGTTTATAAAACCGTATCCGTTGAAGAGTCAAATAATACAACGGGCGGAACGATGAAAATGACTGTATATCCTTCCTTTGGAAATTTGACCTATGTTTCCGGATCGGCAACTATATCCGGCGCCGGAAATAACCAACTGACTTTTACTGTAACCAACACCGGTACTCCTACATTTAATGTTAATAAAATGATCATTACCTGGACCGCCCTCCCAAATGATTGCTGGAATTGTGAAAGCGCTTATCTCTATAGCATTCAGAAATCAATTACATACTGGTCCTGGAATTCAGGTGGACGTTCCGCCCTGGTTCCCAGCGGTGCCCAGGTTGTCCTGGATTTCAAAATGCCATTATATACAGGGACGAATACGATTGGTCCGTTAACTTTTTTGGATGGAACCGACGGCGCAACAGCTAACACAATAAATATGAATGCTACCCGGTTTACCATTGCATTCCAGTCATCGACAGCGCCATCTCAATCCATTACATTTGATAATACCACAACCTGTGCGGCACCCAGTCTATCCCAAAATGGTACGGCTCTGGTTGTCAGCACTTCTTCATTGTCCGTTCCCATTCAGAACCCCGGTGTTTTACCCGTCACGGTAACATCTATGACTGTTTCTTCAGACATTGCATCAACGGCATTTCTAGATCGAATTCAATTCGGCGGTACCAATGCCTGGTTGGCCAATGATGCCGCTTGCAGCAATGTGGCCCGTCTCTCCGTGGATAACGGTGCCGTTGGTACAGCTAATTTTGCTATCTGCACTTATAGCTACCCAACCATCAATGCAGGTTCAACCGTTACCGTGGCTATTCGGATTTATAACGCTTTAACCGGAACGAGCACCGTTCCTATTGCCACCGGACAAAGTTACACGCTGAAATTCAGCCTTCAATGCGGCAACACTCAAACGGTTAACTTTACATTATAATGTTTGATCGGCGCTATAAAAACAAGTCTTCGGGCTTCACCTTGATCGAGTTGGTAGTGGTAATCGTCATTATCGCCATCTTAAGCGCAGTGGGTTTCCGAACCGTTGCCGGGATCAGCAATAACCGGAATTTTGAAGTCACTATTACCAAAATGCAAGATTTAAAGTATGCCATCGTTGGTAATCCCAAAATAGTCGAAAATAGTGTTCGTATTGATTACGGTTATGTCGGCGATACCGGTCAATTCCCATCAACATTGAACGACCTTTTAACCAATCCAGGTGTCACCGGCTGGGATGGACCATACGGGGATTATAAAGGAATCGAGGAAGATCCAACAGCTTTTTTCAGGGATGGGTGGAATGATAATATTACCTACACACTGCCCGGGAACAATACGGACCCTGTCACGCTTACCAGTCCGGGGAATGGCGATCCTATGGTGTTGAAGATCGCCAACAATACCGATGAGATTTTAAACAACACTGTCGCACTCCGTGTGCGAAATAGCGATGGGTATCCCTTGCGGGGTTCCGAAGCTACCGTTCAAATTTTTTGCGCCGGAGGAACCTGGCAGACCATGTCCTATGCCACAAATCTTGGGTATTATCTCAATACCGTTCCCATCGGAATTGCCACGCTCCGATTCATCATTTCAGGTGATTCAACCTTACGGCATTTAAGCGTAGGACCGAATAACTCAACGACCAGTGCACAGGAAGGTCTGGAATACACGGTAAATCCCAGCTATGGAAATTTAACGTATGTAGCCGGGACAGCCAGTTTAGGTGGGACAAATAATAATGAACTGACATTTACTATAAAAAATTCAGGTAGTACCATTATTGATGTAAACCAGATTGCAGTGTCATGGACCAACTCTTCATGTTGGGAATGCGATTATGCATACATGCAAAATATATCGGTAGGCGGCACCGATTATTGGATGTGGAATACCACCAATCGAAGTGCTCTTGCCTCCAATGGTGCGCGACTTGTTTTAGACTTCACGCTTTCGCTGTCCAAAGGAAATACGACGTTTGGTCCGATCGTATTTCAGGATCTTGTAGATGGCACCGGAAATGCCCAACCGATGACCGGCATTACATTCAATGTGTCTTATTACTCCACTTTAACGCCAAACCAAACTGTGAGTTTTTCAACGGGGGGGACCTGCTCTCCAGCCGTAATATCCTATTCGAGTCTTACAAAACCACTGAACTACAGAGTGCGGTGTAATCTGGATAACTCCGGGGATGCCTCAGCCACCTTAACCGGAATGACCATCCGCTGTGACGTAAGTCCCTCACCTTACCTTGATGTCATCTCCTTTTCCAGCCCTACAAATAACTATTGGGAAGCCAATCAGTCCTGGTGTAGCAACCAATCGCGGCCACAGGTGGATAATACAAACGGGGCCGACATAACATTCTGCAAGACACAACCGGCTTTGCAAATTCCCGGGGGCGGCAGTTTGCAATTAAATCGAATGGATTTTTACACCAGTGCAACCGGCACCTCGAAAGCCGATGTTTCTTTAGCTAACTTTACACTAACGTTACATTTTAATTGTGGAAGCGATCAGACAGTGTCTTTCACGATGCCCTAATTTTTTCGCTTTTTCCTACTTATTTCGTAAACTACTCACTCAATTTTTCAAAGGAAATGATTACATACATCTTCATCCCGATTATTGCTGCAATTTCAATGATTTTTGGACTCTTGTTGGTTTTCAATCCGGATTTTGTCCGAAAATTAAATGAACTTGGAAACAAAATAGTTACAACAGATGAAAGTGCCTTGGCTCATCGTTATATCACCGGAGCTTTTCTTATCCTGGTGAGCCTGCTTTTGATCTTTATCAGCCTGTGATTCCAGGAAACGGACCGATCTTTACATCGCAGAAATTTTCGCTATCGGATTCCGACGAATCGGTAAAATCCGTTTACCTGCCCGTCCTGAGCGGGTTTCACTTCGGCATTATTCAAATATCAGGCTACTTTTTATTTCAATGCTATTACACAGCCACATATATGGGATATTTCCTTCTAACTGTTGTCTGGTTACTTGGAGTTTGGCTCAATCTAAAAAAAGGAATACCAAATTCCTTTGCGGGTTCTCTTTTGGTGTCATCCATCTCCTATTTCCTTCTGGTCCTGGTTCTTGTTTATGGTGTCCCCCATCCTGTTTTACTTCCAATCTATGCCTTACTCATTCTGGGAATGGCAACACCGGCAGGGGCGTTATTCCGAACCCAATCAGGTAAACAATCAACCTGGCGTCTCTTTTTTCATGAGAATAACGGCTTTGTACTAGGCTTTATCCTGAGCTTACTGGGATTCGTTCATTGGGGGGTTCAATCCCCATTTTATTTACCGCTTTTTTCATTACTTCTCATTTTATGTCTGTATTTTTTTAAATCCATTCGTTACCCTTTAATGATTGTTGTCTCCGGTATTTTGGGACTGGCCTTTTTCCAAACGTTTGATATCGCAGTCTTGTTCGTCGTTTTTGCTGCCTCTATCCTTGCATCCGGATATTCATCTTTAACCAAACCATCGAATGAAGCTGGCTCTTATTCTCCATCAAATAGAATAATCCAATCCAAGGCGATACTCTTTTTATCCGGAGTGAATCTGATCATCCTTCAATTTTTTATAACCAGGGAATTCTCTACCCTATTCGCTGCTACAGAGTTATCAATTCTTATTGTAGCCAGCGCCTATTTTACCGGTTATTCTGTCGGATATTTCGTTACCCGAAAAATTCCGGAAACCTGGCTTTGGCCCCTATCCTGGGTCATTCTGTTTTTGCATCTGGATATTTTTATCTACTTACGCTTTTTTTCAGGATTACTGGTCTATTTGGGGGCCGGTTGGTGGGCCCTGATTATCATTCTGTTCCTTACATCCTTTTTCACGTCTGCTTTCTATTCACTGTTCCTCCCAAGATTAACTTCGGATACGTTAGGCAAATTGAAGATCACCACCACTTATGCCTGGGAACTCGCCGGGTCTGTTGTTGGAATACTTCTTCTGTTGATCATTGTTTGGACCGGAGGACGCTGGATTCAATCCCTTTATTTCTTTGTTTTATTTTCAATCCTGTTATTGATTCAACCCTCCTGGCGGATGCGCCGATTAACAATTGTAGCGGCGATTGGTTTACTCTCTTTTTTAATGATTAAGGGATCCAAACTGGAATTAACTGACACCCAGGATTATTATACCTTCCGCGGCTATTCCAATCCGGAAATCCGTTTTCAGTCCAATAGCTTCTATCATACGATTGACATTTTAGACACACATCCTTCGGTCTATCAGCCTTCGGATGGACGGTGGTCCTTTATAAACGGTGTCCTTTACTTCGGATATCAATCTGACTCCCTGGGGTCATTTATTCAGGAAACCGGCTTATCGGAATTCACCTATTTCCTGGCGGAGATACCGGCCAGATATCAGTCCCTGATGAAAAATCGGAAATTGAAGACCTTGATCCTTGGATGCGGTTCCATGTATTCCATCGGGCGGGTTGCTCCATATTCTGATCACATTGATTTGGTGGAAATTGATCCGGAAGTGATACGATCCGCCAAGACGTGCTGGATCGACCTGAATCATTGGGACCAATTCCCCCAGGTCAATATTGTTATTGATGATGCCAAACACTATATCCGTACACATCCGGATAAATACGATTTAATTATTATGGATATTTCGGCTCCGTATACCCTGGGGACTTTGTTACTTCACAATCAGGATTTTTTCCACATGTTGAAGGATCATTTGACACCCGGAGGTCTATTCTCAGAATCAACACAAGGCACGGCCGATCCTGACTTTCCAAACAGCCAGGGAATGAAAATCCTGGCCGGGGTTATAAAGGAATACCCGGAAACATTGGTCTTAAACACCCATGGAAATAGCCATGGTTATCATGGATTCGTTTACGCATCATGCGATTCTGCACTGCAAAAATCACGGTTTGATTCAATTTTAAAAACGGATGAAATGAACTCCGGTGTTCAATTGAATACCAATTGGGATGAATTGATTAACTGGTCTAATGTTCAACCCTTCTCTTACCGGCACATGGAAACGCTGCTGAGTGGAAATATTTGGCGATTGAGCGATCGTTTAAATCTTGATAAAAAACTCGTTGATTTGAGCTGGATGCATCGACGATGGTCACGCCTGCCGCAATTGGGTTTGAGGCTTCCGGGAACAATCAGACAGATATTGCTTTCCGGACCATTTTGGATTTGGATCGGTTTTCTGGTGATAGCAGGAGTATTTCCTTTATCCCGGAGCAGGAACAAATCATAGATCTATCCAAATGACCGCTGGAATTAAACCGGATTCCGTGTTTTCAGTTAATACGGAATTTCTTTCTTTGCAACCGCCCGGTTATTGTGAAATTCCGATCTTCGATTTACTTTCATTGGAAGTTCCATGCACAGAAAATTGAAATCCAATACATCTTCCAACACCGGATTTTCCCTGATTGAACTAATTATGGTGATGCTGATTATCGCAATCCTTGGTGGAATCGGTGCCCGATCCCTGCTCCGGGTTTTTTCCAATGCCAATGTAAATGGTACGATCTTCGAAATGCGGA
>CAZJWP010000011.1:0-35957 GCA_964549745.1 uncultured bacterium
CCACACCCCGAATTCAGTTAATTCTTTGTAAAAAAGCCTGCGAAATTAATGTTTCTGTATCGATTTAACCAACTAAACGAGTGCTTTTATGATCAGGAATCCACCAATCAGCAGAACCACAAACAAAAATGCCAGTTTATTGAAGTATTTATCAATAAATAATCGGATTGGATCTCCAAATTTCCAGATCAATCCACCGATCAGGAAAAACCTGGCAGAACGGGAAATAATGGACGCCAAAAGGAATAATGGGAAATTAATATCGAAAGCACCTGCAGTTATTGTAAACACCTTGTATGGGATTGGTGTAAATCCCGCCGTGAAAATGATCCAGAAATTCCAATGATCGTACAACTGTTTAATCGAGTCAAATCCATGCAATGTAAATCCGGGAATTACGCGAAAGAAAAAATCAGCCGTCGATGAAAACACACCGGGACCACTCCACCAAACAAAATGGCCGATTCCATATCCTGCAATGGCACCCAGTACTGAGGCAATTGCACACACACCGGCAAACCAAAAAGAACGTTTTCGCAGTCCCAACGCCAAAGCGATTAACAAAACATCCGGCGGAACCGGGAAAAAGGATGCTTCGGCAAAAGCCAGAATAAAAAGTGCAGGTGCTCCATAAGGCGTTTCCGCCCAGTGTAAAACCCAATCGTATAATCTTTTGACCCAATTCATGTCCAAAAATAGCTCCTGAACCAAAGTTTGATAAACTGATAGGTGTCGCGGTAGGGATGAATAGCCGATTTTTTCCCTTCATAGATTGTTGGAATTACAACCGGGACTAGCTTAACACCTAATAATGCAAATTTTAGCATCAACTCACTTTCAAAGTGAAAACGATCTTCTTTGACCACAATCTGTCGATAATCATCCAGAGAAAACCCGCGAAAACCACATTGCGAATCCCGAACAAGAACACCGCTTCGGATAGTAATTAACAAACTGGTAAAGAAATTCGAAAAACGTCGATGGAGAGGCATTCCATGCTTTGATTTTCGGTAACCGTAACGCATTTCCCCGGATTTTGGTGCAAATCCGGATATGAACTCCGGAGGATGTTGGAGATCGCTGTCAAGATGAATGACGGAAGTATATCCACGACGTTCGGCATTCTGTATCCCGATTTTTAATGAATAACCCTTGCCACGGTTCTTTGAATTTCGGATTGTCATTAAATCTGCATCCTTTAGAATAACAGATGTTTGATCCGTACTTCCATCATCAATAAAAACTACATTTCTGAGAAACGACGAGGGAATACGTTCTATCAAAGCGGGTAATTCATCTGCGCCATTATAAACCGGTATCAATATCGCCGATTGATCAATCATGCCTGCCATGGATGGTGATTGCTGTCATCACTTCCCGCTGGATAGTATTTCCGGCCGGACGATTCAGAAGATGCCCAGCCACAATCATGGCGCTGGATCCACCACCATCAAGATTAATAGCCTCTACGCAGTGCAAATCGCGAAATAATCGTGCTAATTCGTCCAAAAACACTCCTCGCGAACCTGGTTGCCGTCCATCTACTACCATATAATATTGGATTCCATCTGCGGTGTATCCTGCCGCGGTTCGCGGGTGTGCGTCAGGAATACTACTATCAAAAAATACTTCGTCATTAATTGGAATGTCTATCTTTCCATCTTCAACCAGCACAGGTCCGGCTTGGACAGCATCCCACACAGGCCATGGGGTTGCGTTTGAATAATCCGGCATGGATGCTGGGTGGCTTTTAGAATTTTTTATTGGTTTTTTCCACTGATAAACAATATCATCCTTTTCAGAAACCCAGGCAATATCCATGACACCGTTTTGGTTATATCCCAGGGCACCTCTTGTGGTGTAATACCGCGTATTATTTTTTAACATGGACGTTAAACAGTGTTCTTTATACTGACCATCCGTCAGGATCAAACCCACGTGCTCGGCCGGGTTTTTATCCATGATAAAATAACCGGCGTTCAAAACCACATCCGCTTTCGACCACCTGGCTATATCTTGCGGAGTTTCTTTTTTATCGCTGTCAGGAGATAAAACAACGTCTATCTGTACAGAATCCTTTGGCACTACTTCCACTAACCAGGCACGTACAGGAATGTTTGTATTCTCACCAAAATAAATGTGAATTCCCTTGGGTAATTTCTGGTTAAGACTGTCAATAGGAACCCAATTCACATGAAAATTTTTATGAGTTGCTTTGTGAGAACAAGAAATGCTGAACAGAAGCCCAGCTGTGAATAAGATGAATATAATTTTCTTTATCATGGATGGCATAAAAACGGAGGCCGAATTGTCATCCGGCCTCCCACGTCGGAGCGGCGAGATTTGAACTCGCGACCCCTGCAACCCCATTGCAGTGCGCTACCGGGCTGCGCCACGCTCCGATTTATTCCTTTAAAATATCCAGGATTGAATTTAATTCCCTTCGAATGGATGAGAGCAGAGCACCAACTCTGGGTTTGCTAACTTCACCACTTTCGCTCACATCTTCAACATTTTTAGGTGAGGTTAACACTTCCTGTGCACCTTTTATTGTGAATTTCCGGTCATAGAGCAACGATTTAATTTCCAGAATTAAATCAATATCCTTCTGGCGATAAGTGCGATTTCCTGCCCTATTTTTCGGTGGATTCAGTTGTTTGAATTCCGATTCCCAAAACCGTAAAACATAAGGTTTGATGTCCGTTATTTCGCTGACTTCGCCAATCGAATAATAAAGTTTCTTTATGCCTGGTTTCTGATCACTCATTTTGTCGTATTACTTAAACTAACACTTTATATTAGTGATGATAAGTTTATGAGGCAATAAGAAACTACACGTTTTAAGAAATCGCCTCCAGCGGATCGGTGTATTCTATATCAAAGGCTTCAGCTACACCGCGATGGGTTACTTTTCCATCGAAAGTATTTAATCCATTCAACAAGTGTCTATCACCTTTCAAGGCTTCCTTTACCCCTTGGTTGGCCAACTTGTATAAATAGGGTGACGTTGCGTTGGTCAATGCAATTGTGGATGTAAATGGAACCGCACCAGGCATATTGGCCACGCAATAATGAATGATTCCTTCGACTTCGAAGGTAGGATTTGCGTGGGTGGTTGGCTTGCAGGTTTCCACACATCCGCCCTGATCCACGGCAACATCCACAATCACCGAACCCGGCTGCATCAATTTCAACATATCACGGGTAACCAGGTGAGGTGCCCGTGAACCGGGAATCAGGACAGCTCCAATCAATAAATCGGTCTTCGACAACAAGTTGGAAATATTGTGGTGATTACTGAATATCGTGTTCACATTTTTTGGCATGATCTCATCAAGATAACGCAAGCGCGAAAGATTTGTATCCAGGATATAAACATTGGCTCCCAGACCCGCCGCGATATGAGCCGCATTTGTTCCAACCATACCACCGCCAATGATCGTAACAACAGCTGGTTCTACTCCGGGAACACCACCCAGGAGAATCCCGCGGCCACCTTGCGCCTTCTCAAGATATTTGGCGCCTTCCTGTACGGCCATCCGCCCTGCCACTTCCGACATTGGAACCAATAGCGGCAATGATCCATTTCCCGATGTAATTGTCTCATAGGCAATGGATGTAGCTCCTGTTTCCAGGAATGATTTGGTTAATGTTTCGGATGCCGCAAAATGGAAATACGTAAATAAGGTCAAATCGCTACGGGTCATTTCAATCTCAACCGGTTGCGGTTCTTTGACTTTTACAACCAATTCACATTGATCAAATATGTCTTTTGCGGTCTGAACAACTTTACAACCGGCATTCCGGTAATCTTCATCGGAATAACCGCTCAACAGTCCGGCGTTTTTTTCGGCTAAAACCGAATGACCATTTCGGATCAGTTCCGCCGCACCTTGCGGTGTCAGGGCAACTCGTGACTCGTTGGTCTTGATCTCTTTCGGTACACCGACAATCATAATAAGTCCCCTTCACAGTTATTGGTTAGAAACGTCTTTTCCGATCACCGGAGCGACCACGATTTGAATCACGACCGTGGCGCGGGGGTCCGCTATGACGATTGCGATCATGATTCCGCTGCGGTTCAACATATCCTTCCGGTTTCGGCGTTAACACCTTATGACTGAAATCGAAACGTCCCTGATCGTCAATACGGATGAGTTTTACTGTGAGTTTATCTCCCACCTTAACCACATCCTCGACCCGTTCGGTTCGGTTCCAATCCAATTCGGAAATATGCACCAATCCTTCCCGGCCGGGTGCAAATTCCACAAAAGCTCCGAAGGTCATTAGCCGGGTGACAGTACCTTCAAATTCCTGCCCGACTTCCGGATCCATGGTGATGGATCGAACCAGATCCACTGCATCCTGACATTTCCGTGCATCGGGATTTGCGACCACAACCGTTCCAGTGTCATCTACATCAATGGAACATTCCGTATCGGCAATGATCTTTTTAATATTTTTTCCACCGGGACCAATGAGACCACCTATCTTATCGGGATCAATTTGTAACGTCATGATCCGTGGTGCATACTGGGACATCTCTTTTGGCTGAGGTAAGGCTTCATTCATCAACCCCAAAATATGTTCGCGTCCCCGTCTTGCCTGTTCCAGTGCTTCGGTTAATAGCTCAAAGGACAAACCTTCAATCTTGAGATCAAGTTGTATGGCTGTGACACCGGATTTTGTACCGGTGACTTTGAAATCCATGTCGCCCAAATGATCTTCCGCACCTAAAATGTCAGTGAGAACCGCATGACGGTCACCATCCAGGATCAATCCCATAGCAATGCCAGCCACATGTTCTTTGGTTGGAGCGCCTGCATCCATGAGAACTAATGATCCTCCGCAAGCTGAAGCCATGGAAGAACTGCCGTTACTTTCCATGATCTCAGATACAATCCGAATGGTATACGGAAAATCTTCATAACTGGGCAAAATCGGTTTTAATGCCCGTTCTGCCAGATTTCCATGACCGATTTCACGACGGCTTGTAAATCCAATCCTTCCGGTTTCGCCTACACAATAGGGCGGGAAATTGTAATGAAGCATATAGTGCTTCTTATAGTCTTCATCCATGCTATCAATGATCTGTTCATCGGATTTGGTTCCCAGTGTAAGAACGACCAAAGCCTGAGTTTCGCCACGAGTAAATAACACGGAACCATGAGTCCGGGGAAGAAAGCCTGTATCGATCGTAATGGGGCGAATTTCTTCCGTGCCGCGACCGTCGCTTCGGACACCGTCTTTAAGGATTCTTTCGCGGAAAGCTGTTTTAAGCTGCGATTTATAGATATCTTTGATTGCTGCGTCCTGCTCCGGATATGTTTCCGAAAATTCAGCTTGCACGGTCTCCAGCAGCTGCGCTGTTGCATTTTCGCGTTCTTTTTTATCTGCAATCCGAATAACGGTCTGGACATCTTTTTCCAACCGTTTGGATACAGCTGATTCCATCTCTTCATTGACTTCGGCTTCAGGAACAGCTCGTTTTTCAACCGGAACCTGAGCAATGAGCTCTTTTTGCAGGTCAATTATTTCACGAATACCTTCGTGGGCAAATTTCAACGCTTCTACAATCGTTGCTTCCGGAACAACATCTGCTTCACCTTCCACCATAACAATGGTTTGTTCATTTCCAGAAACCGTCAAGTCAAGTTTGGATGCTGCAATCTGCTCTTTAACCGGATTCAAAACAAACGAATCACCTGCCATTCCAACGCGAACTGTGGCGATTGGTCCGTTCCAGGGGATATCTGAGATCATTAAAGCAGTTGAAGCGCCGATTCCGGCCAGAACATCCGTTGGATTTTCGCCATCGCTGGTCAAAGCGGTGATCACCACCTGTGTCTCATATTGAAATCCCTTCGGAAACAAAGGTCGAATCGGCCGATCGGTCACACGGCTGGTTAGAATCTCCTTTTCGGAAGGCCTGGCTTCCCGCTTAAAAAAACCGCCGGGGATTTTGCCACCGGCGTAATGTCTTTCTCTGTATTCGACTTGCAACGGGAAAAAATCAATGCCTTCCCGGATTTCCTTCGCTGCATTTACAGCAGCGATAATTGTCGATTCGCCATAGGTGACGATTACCGAACCAGCCGACTGTTTTGCAACTTTGCCGGTCTGTATAGTGAGTTTACGGCCACCAATTTCCCGTGATACTTCAATCATATGTTAATTCTCTATCCTCTGATTTTTAATTCACTAATTAATTTTACATAAGATTCAGGATTGGTCTTCCGTAGATATTTTATCAGTTTTTTTCTCTGGGAAACCAGTTTGACTAACCCATGCCTGGAATGATTATCTTTTTTATGTATTCCGACGTGAGCGGTTAAATCCCGAATGCGTTGGGTTAGTAACGCAATTTGTACTTCAGCGGAGCCCGAATCTTTATCGTTAGCTCCGAATTTCTGAATTAATTCCGCTTTTTTCTCTGTAGTCAGCGGCATTCTACCTCCTGTACTTTTCAAGGTGTTTAAGACAGGTTTCCCTGTCTATTGTTAATTGTTTTATTAACGCATCCCTGGATGGGAATTTATTCTCATCCCGAATACGCTCTAAAAACTCGATTAAGATGGTTTGATTATACAATCCATCAATGTTTTCATCAAAAAAATGAACTTCCATCACATATTCGCCCTCATCGAAGGTCGGGCGAACGCCCAAATTACACATTCCATACAGTAGTTGTCCACGAACTCTTCCGCGGGTAAAGTAGACTCCGGACTTGGGTAGTATTTGGTGTCTTTCCAGAGGAACAAAGTTTGCTGTCGGGAAATGAAGTGTTCTCCCCCGTCCGGCACCGTGAACCACTTTTGCTGAAAATCCATATATCCAACCTAACTCAAAAGACGCGCGACGAACAAATCCGTCTCGCAATAGTTGTCGGATATGACTGCTGGAAATATTGATCCCCTGGTCGGACACCGGAGCTATTATATCTAAATCTATGTCTCTCTTTTTACAGAATTTTGTTAAATATTCCGGACTTCCTTCCCGATTACGCCCGAAATGATGATCATACCCAATAATAATGTGTTTTGGATGAAATTTTTCAATGACGATTTCATTCAGGAATCGATCCGGTGACCAGAGTGAAAATTCATCTGTGAATGGAACAATCAATACGTAGTCCAGACCTAAATCCTTCAACAGCTCCAATTTCTTTTCGATACTGACGATCATTGGAAGTTTCGGAGCAGTTTTTTCCAGGATATGCCGCGGATGGGGATCGAAGGTTATTAATACGGAGGGGATTCCCAGAGTATCGGCCGCAGTAACAGCTTTGCGGATGATTTGTTGATGTCCCCGATGAAGACCGTCAAACGTTCCCATTGCTAGAACGCTGGCTTCCAGATTTACCAATTCCTCTAAAGAGCGGATGATTTCCATTGCTTAATAAAATCGTCGATTGTTTTCGCTTCGTTCACATTCACTGAACCGATTTGTGTGCGAATTAATCGTGTTAAATGACCACAAGTTCCCAATGCACTTGCCAGGTCCTTTCCCAACACGCGGACATAAGTTCCTTTTGAGCAGGTTACACTGAATTCGACTGTATCATTTTTGTATCCAAGACATTTGAAATCCAGAATTTGGATTTTAGCGGGCTTACGCTCAACCGTTACATTTTTTCGTGCCAGTTTATACAACCGAACCCCATCAACCTTTTTAGCAGAGTACATGGGCGGGATCTGGTCCTGTTCGCCTACGAATCCTCCCATAATTGTCTGGATCTCGTCCTGAGTAAGTGACCGGACCGGTTTTTCTGAAATCGTTTTGCCTTCAGGATCGAGGGTATCTGTTTCAAGACCAAGTTTCAATTCACCGCGGTATTGTTTTACATCCGATGATATTAGTGCCAGTTTTTTTGTGTCTTTTCCCGTTCCGATGATGAGAAGGCCTTCAGCAAACGGATCGAGGGTACCGCCATGACCGACTTTTTTCTCCCGGGTCACATTGCGAATTTTTTTTACAACGTCAAATGACGTCCAACCCACTGGTTTATACAGATTCAATATCATGATTATCTTCGTGTATCTTTTTTAGTACTTCATTCAAGTGATCCTGCCGTTCGTAACTGTCATCATATCGGAACTGGAGTTCCGGGATTTGTTTTAATCGCAATTCGGGAGCGAGGTATTTGCGAAATACTTTTACCTTACCGGTCAATTCTCTTTGAATGTCTTTGGAGGATTTCAGCGGCTTCAATACACTGTAATAAATATGAGCTATTTTTAAATCCGGAGTTAAATCAACGCGTGAAAAGGTAATGAAGCCCAGATGGGATAAATTCAGATGTCTGGTAACTATTTCAGCCAGGATTTCCTGGATCTGTGCGCCGACCCGGTCTGTTCGGCGATAGGGTTTGTCTGTATTCAATTGCTCTCAAGGGTCCGTTTAATTTTTTTGACTTCGTAAACGACGATTTCATCACCTTCCTTGTACTTATTCACGCCTTCCAGCCCAATCCCGCATTCTAATCCGTCTTTAACCTCTCGTACATCATCTTTGAACCGTTTTAAGGATATGATTGTTGCATGGTCAACCAGGACCTCATCGTCCCGAATCAATCGCGCAGTGAGATTCCTGGCGATTAAACCGTCTACAACTTTGGCACCGGCAATGAAACCGATTTTAGGAATTTTAAATTGCGCTTGGATGACTGCCCTTCCCTTCACTTCTTCTACCTCTTCGGGTTCCAGCAATCCTTCCATGGCCATTTTTACATCTTCAAGCGCATTGTAAATAATTTTATAGCTTCGGATTTCAACACCGGCCTGCTTTGCCTGCAATTTTGCATTGGCAGATATTTGCACGTTGAAACCGATAATAACAGCGTGGGAAGCCTCCGCTAATAAAACGTCGCTTTCAGAGATCATTCCTACAGACTTCTGAACAATATTGACACTCACTTCTTCGGTATTCAACTTCTCTATTGATTCGGATAGCGCTTCCACAGAACCATCCACATCACCTCTAATGATCAATGCAAGCTTTTTAATTGCACCTTTTTTGATCATGGCGGACATGGAGTCCAGGGAGTGTGTTGAAATTTTCTTCTGTGCGATTTCACGGGAAACACGTTGACGTTCGCTGGCGATACGTTTGAGTTCCCGTTCATTTTCGACAACAGCAAAAATATCTGCTGCTTGCGGGACATGTTCAAATCCAAGGATTTGTACAGCGTCTGATGGTCCGGCTTCGGTGATCCGTTGTCCACGTTCATTCATAATCGCCCGGACTTTTCCGGAATAATCACTGCAAATAAATGGATCGCCTATATTCAGGGTCCCTTTCTGGATCAGGACGGTCGCCATAGGACCATGTCCCTTATCCAGCCTGGAATCCACAACAGTACCACGAGCCAAAGTATCACGATTGGCTTTCAATTCCATCAATTCGGCTTCTGCAGTGATTGAATTCAGTAAATCCTGGATTCCTTCACCGGTCTTCGCCGAAACCGCCACACTTTGGATTTTACCACCCCAGTCTTCAACCAGGATTCCGTGATCGGACAATTCCCGTTTGACTTTGTCTATATCTGCACCTGGTTTATCAATTTTGTTGATGGCTACGATAATCGGGGAACCGGCTGCTTTGGCGTGACTGATGGCTTCAATAGTTTGAGGCATCACACTGTCATCCGCTGCTACTACCAGAATGACAATATCTGTGACCTGGGCACCACGGGCACGCATCGCAGTAAAGGCTTCGTGGCCCGGTGTATCCAAGAAGGTAATGGATTGACCCGATTCAAGGATAACACGATAAGCACCGATATGCTGCGTAATTCCGCCGGATTCACCGGCGACAACATTGGCGCTACGAATATAATCCAGTAAAGACGTTTTTCCATGGTCCACATGTCCCATAACGGTAACAACTGCCGCCCGGGATTCAGCATTTTCAATATCCTCTTCCGTTTCATCCAGAGAGAAAATCTCTTCGCCTACATCGGATTGTTTCTCAGCGGTATATTCATATTCCATCGCCAGTAGTTCGATGGTGTCCCATTCAAGGCGTTGGTTAATCGTGGCTAAAACACCCAGGTTAAAGCACTTTTGAATCACATTACTGGGACTCACAGAGAACAACTTTGCCAATTCATCTACACTGGCAAATTCCGGAATTTCGATTACGGGTAAGCTGCCGGCTTCGAGTTCTGTTTCTATTGACGAATCATCCCTTGATTTTTTATACGTTTTTCTTTTCGATTTTTTATCGATTTTGGATAACGTCTGGCGAACTCGTTCCTGAACGGATTTTTGAGTTTTTCCAGAATCTTTAGATCTTGATTTACCTTTTGCCGGACGTGCACTGGTTCCGTCACCGCTTGGAATTCCGGATAGATCAATTCGTCTGAGCTTCCGTTTTTTCGATGAAATTTTGGGCGTTTTTTCTTTCTTTTTCTGCTCAGCTTTTTTTGCTTCTTCTTTTTTCTTCTCTTCGGCTGCTTTTTCTGCTGCCTTCTTCTTTTCTTCCGCCGCTTTGACTTTTTCTTCTTTTGCTTTATCAGCTTCTTCGGCGGCTCGTTTTTCGGCTTCCAGTTTTTCCTGTCGTTCTTTTTCTTTCCGGAGTTTTTCTTCCTTCGCTTCCTTCTGCTCTAAAGCACGTTGATCATCCAATGATAGAAGCTTGAAGGTCTTTTTTGTTTGTTGTTCCTGGCGAACACGAGTATCATGAATTTCACGACGGACCTGTTCTTTCCGAATCCGGTCGATATTTTCCTTATCTTTGGAAAATTCGGATAAAATTTTCTGATGGATAACCTCATCCACCGGAGACATATGACTGGCTATGTCGATACCTTGCGCCTTAAGAAAGGATAATATTTCCGTGTGGGAAATATTTAGTTCCTTAGCGATCTGGAAAATTCGTGTTGGACGGTTACCCATAAATTTTTTCAGTTACTTTCCCCGGTTGTGTTTACGATATCGACTGGTTCTTCAGATGCATCGTTTGCCTCTATAAAATTCTGGATGGCGGTATACATTCTATCCAGAGTGGTTTCACCCACACCTTTAACAGCCAATAATTCATTTTCATCAGTGGCCAGAACATCGGATACAGTACGGATTCCCGCTTCACTCAAATTGTTCTTAACTGCAGACGGGAAATCCGGCACATCTTGTACCAGTGTAGAATGATCGCGTTGTTGTTTTTCGTACTCTTTTTCACCAAATGCGTCTATCCGATAGCCGGTAACTCGAGCCGCAAGATTGATATTCATTCCACTTTTTCCAATCGCTGAATCCAGTTCGTCGTCATGAAAAACGGCAACGCAATATTTCCGATCGTCATCTATAAACAACTTCACCGGTTTCGCTGGAGACAGAGCCCGGGTGATCAAAATTTCAGACTGTTCGCTAAAATTGACGATGTCTATTTTTTCATTGTTGAGTTCACGTACAATCGCCTGAATCCGACTTCCACGCATCCCCACACAGGCACCAACAGCATCAACGCGGCGATCCTGGGAAAAAACGATAATCTTCGCACGTTCACCCGGATGCCGGGCAATCGATTTGATCTCAATAATTCCATCCTCGATCTCCGGAACTTCCATCTCAAACAATTTTTGCAAAAAATGATCGTCACTTCTTGAAACAACAATGTCCGGTCCCTTGCTTGTCACTTCTACTGATTTCACAACAGCACGAACCGTATCGCCACGGCGATATTTTTCATTGGCAATCTGTTCTTTTTTCGGCATCCGAAGTTCGGCGTGTTCGATATTGACAAAGATATTGTCCCGCTGAACTTGGTGAACGACTCCGATAATAATCTCACCAACGCGGGTCGCATAATCCTCGTAGATATATTTACGTTCCACATCGCGGATTCGCTGGGCAAAAAACTGTTTGGCGTGTGCGATCATCCGTCTACCAAAGATTGTAGGATCCACAACCTCAACATAGGTATCGCCAACTTCCATATCCGCCAGATCGGGGTCTTTTTTCAAGACCTCTTTCAAAGTAATTTGAGTAGCCGGATTTTCAACTGTCTCAACGATTTCTTTTTCAGCGTAGATTTCAATTTCGCCTTTATCAATATTGACGATAACGCTACAATTTTCAGACGTCTCATTTTGTTTTTCAATGATGTAGAGAAATAATTGCTCCAAAATGGAACCCAATTCGGAACGCTCCACGTTTTTTTCACGTGCCAGTTCAGAAAAAACTTCGATTAATTCTCGGTTAATCAAAATAACTCCACCATCTAATATTTGTTAACGGAATTTAATGAGGACATGTGCCTGCCTAACATCCTGGAACGGTATTTGGAAAGCTTTATTGCTATGCGACAATTGGAGAATATTTTCCTCAATTTTATTCAGCTTTAATTTTTTTGGAATTCGGTCCCACTTTGGATCTAATTCCATTCGTAATTCCCGCCCAATATTCTTTTTGAATTGAAATAATTGGGTCAATGGGTAATCAATTCCCGGAGAACTGACTTCAATTTGGATTCCGTCCGGAAACATGGCCTCCACTTCAGGGTGGTTAATCACTTTTTTAGCCAACTTCGCGGTGCGATCCAAGGATACCTCAGTTTCGCTATCCACAATAATGACCCAATGATCAGTCAGCGAATCATGCCGGACATCCAGCAGAACCAGATCTGAATCCAATATTTCTCTTAGCAGTGTTTCAAATTTTGTCATCGTTCCAAAACGGAAAAGTGGGCATTTTTACCCACTTTTCAGCATTAAATTTATCGACTTTACGAGGTTATTCCAAACGAATAACCCTCTATAATTCAGGTCAAGACGCTCCCCATCACTTCCTCGGCTTCGCGCTTCACATCCAAAGGTGTATCACTATTGTTAATAATTGGCTTTAATAGTCCTTCAACTTTGGACTTATTCCCCTCTAACCCGGCGTAATACTTCGCTAAAACCAACAACAGTCGATCCTTGTTTTCAGCCAGTTTTACTTTCTTTCCGGTCTTCTTTAATACACGAATTGCGTCGTTATTCTGCCCTAAAGTTTGATATAGGTCAGAAAGCATAACCGCTGCATTGGTCAGCATAATCTCATTATCCCCTGACTTCAGGTATTTGCTAAGATATTGAACTGCAGAGTTTGTATCACCATTCTCGTATTTCAGTTTTCCCATAAAAAAGGCGGCATGCAAACCCTCAGGCGTGCTGCCATGTTCGTCCGATAATATCTGAAGGGTATATTCAGCATTGTCCACGTCATTTTGTTGAAGGGAAATCAATGCCTGACCCATTTGTGTTGAGGTCAGATCGGTCGTATTGTGTCTCTGATGAAGCAACAGCAATCCTACTACAATTACAACGACTACACCCGTTCCAACCTGGGTCAATAGTTTTTGTCGTGTTTGAATCCATTGCTGGGCATCATACAGGAATTCCAGCATTGGATCCTTTTTAATTTCTTTTCTCGTCAGTTTTTTCTTTGGTTTTAACATATTTTTCTCCTTCCAAGTACCCTTGGTAGGAATCGAACCTACATCTAATCCTTAGGAGGGACTTGTTCTATCCATTGAACTACAAGGGCATCACTAAAGTTACCGTTTCTTCTAAACGCAAAAAAAGTCGATTAATATGGTTTTTCTTCGGTCAGATCTCTGGTCATCAATTCCCGGACCGCTGTCTTGGCGTTCTTCCCTTCGAACAATACATGGTACACTGCCTCCGTAATTGGCATATCCACCCGGTATTTCCGGCGGAGTTGCCAGGCCGATCGTGTGGACTTAACCCCCTCTGCCACCATTTTCATACCAGATAATACTTCATCCAGTTTACCGCCTTTTCCGATCTCCTCACCCACATAACGATTTCGACTATGACGACTCAAACAAGTAGCTATCAAATCTCCAATTCCGCTCAAGCCATAAAAAGTTTCCATATTGGCGCCCATCGCTACACCCAAACGAGTGATTTCGGTGATTCCCCGAGTGAGCAACGCTGCTTTTGTGTTATCACCGAATCCAATACCATCACAGATACCAGCCGCAATGGCGATAACATTCTTTAACGAACCGCCGATCTCCGCTCCTAAAATATCAGTATTCGTATAGACACGTAAGGTCTCTGATGAAAAGACTTCCTGCACTGTTCTGGCCAAAGATTCGGAGACAGAAGACGCAACAATAGTTGTCGGAAGCCCCAATGCTACTTCCTCCGCATGCGATGGACCGTATAACGTGACAATCTGGTCCCTATTCACACCTCCAACCTCATGGATAACCTGGCTCATGGTCAGTAGAGTATCATTTTCAATCCCTTTTGCCAGGTTCACAATAATAATCTTGGATGGAAGATTATCCTTGATCTCGTCAATCAGAATCCGGACGATATGGGAGGGAACGGCAATAACCAAAAGGTCAGGACGATCCAGCGCTGTTTCCATTTGGTCAGTAAGGAGAATTTCGTCCGGAATAACAAGATTGGGTAGGAGGTTGTGATGCCCGGAAGATCGAATTTCCCGGATTTCCTCCGGAAATTTATGCCATGCAACAACCGCATAACCCAATCGGTGTAAATGGGAGGCAATCGTAGCTCCCCATGAACCGAACCCCAGAACGGAGATTCGTTTTACTAAATCAGAATTCATACTATTTTAGAGTTATTTTGTATAAATCGCGTCGATTTCCGTTTTGAATTTGGATTCGACTACTTTTCGTTTAACGGATAGTTTTGGTGTCAATTCACCTGTCTCAATGCTCCATGGTTCCGGGAGCAATGTAACTTTTTTCACTTTTTCATAACGGGCAAAATCGCGCATACTTTCTTCCACGACACCATTGTAGTGTGCAATTACTTTGTCATTTTTCACCAATTCTGCATGATTGTCCGTTGAAACATTGTTGGCCTTTGCCCAATCTTCCAACACATCGAATGCAGGAATAACAAGTGCAGATACAAAGTTGCGTTTATCACCAATGACAAGACACTGCTCAATGTACTTAGATTTTGTCAAGGCATTTTCCAGAGGTGCTGGAGCAATGTTTTTTCCTCCGGACGTAACAATCAGATTCTTCTTTCGATCCGTAATTTTAAGGTAACCATCTTCGTCAAATTCACCCACATCACCAGTGTGGAACCAACCATCATCTTCCAGAACTTCCTTGGTTGCTTCCGGATTATTGTAGTATCCTTTCATCACATTGGGTCCGCGACAAATAATCTCACCATCTTCAGCGATTTTGACTTCTACATCTTCAATGGGCGCTCCGACCGTGCCGAACTTGTACAATGTGATTCGGTTTACAGTAATCACCGGACTTGTTTCCGTCAACCCGTAGCCTTCCAGGATTGGGATATTGGCTGAGGCAAAAAATTCACCGATGTCTTTAGACAATGGCGCTCCCCCGGACACAAAGTAGCGAATTTTTCCGCCGACTCTTTCCTTAAGCTTGGAGAAAACAAGTTTATCAGCAATTCCAAATTTGAAAGCTAAAAAACCTGTGGGTTGCTGATTCCGTTGGAGTAATTTGGCTGCTCGTCCTCCGACACCCAATGCCCACCAGAATATTTTTTGTCTTAGCGGCGGGTCATTGCTGACTTTATCCAAAACCTTAGCATACATCTTTTCATAGAGCCGGGGTACGGATGTCATCACCGTTGGATGAACTTCCATCATGTTGTCGGCTACAGTATCGATACTTTCGGCGTAGTACACCGTACTTCCGGCTGAAAAACCTGTGTAATGTCCAACCATCCGTTCAAAGCTGTGCGATAAGGGCAGGAATGAAAGAAATACATCGGCTTCACTAACGGATATGGCTTTTCGCCCGGCCTGAATATTTGAAACAAGATTATTGTGTGTCAGCATAACCCCTTTTGGATTTCCGGTCGTACCACTGGTGTAAATCAGAGTCAGTAAATCATCTGGTTTTACTTCCTGAGCTGTGTCCCGAATGGAAAACCCTTTCTCAATTTCAGGGGCACCAAGCTTAATCACCTCTTCCATTGCAATAACATGCTCATGATCCGTCAGACTATTATTCATGGTAATGATCTTTTCGAGTTTTTTGCTTTCATCAATAAACTCAAGGATCTTTTCCGCCTGAACTTCATCTTCTGCCACAATGAATTTGGCTTCGGAGTCATCCAGAATAAATTTGATTTGGTGAGGAATTAATGTTGGGTAAACCGTGACGGAAACCGCGCTCAAACACGTGATTGCATAATCAGTGATCGCCCACCTTGGATTATTGGTTGAGATGATGGCCACTTTATCATCTTTTCCAACCCCTAGTGTTTTAAGCCCCGAGGCGAATCCATTCACTTTTTGATAAACATCATTGAATGTAATCCCAACCCATTGACCAGCTACTTTCTCGTAAAAAGCATCGTGATTTCCATATTGATCAACGGTATTGAAAAATAATTCAGGTATGGTCGTGTATGTCATGGTTTACTCTCCCTTTACTTTTCAAGTCCAAATATATTGACAAATCTTTATTCAGTCCGCTAATTTCTTTAACCAATTCTCATCCTAAAATTGCCGGGGTGGCGGAACTGGTAGACGCGCCGGTCTCAAACACCGGTGGAGGCAACTCCGTGTCGGTTCGATTCCGACCCTCGGCACACGCTCCTTCCAGTGATACTTTAAGCCCCATTTTACACTTGTTTTTCAAATAATAAACTATTACTTTAACCTACAAGGTGCTGGTTTAGTACCTTTGGTATGTGGTTGGGGCAGTGATTCACTTTGTTCCGAGGTCAATATGAATACTGCCCCGTTCTATTCACAAAAGAGGCCGATAATAATCGGCCTCTTTTGTTCACTGTATTCAAATTTTCCAGCTTAGCGCTTTCCCTTTTTATCTTTTTCAGCTTCGGCCAATTTATCCTGAATTTTCTTTAAATCATTCTGAAGCAAAGTAATGCTTTGTTCCACATCGGAAAAATGTAACCGTGTCTGACGTCTTTCACTGGAAAGAGCATCTTGCTGATCCTGGATATCCTGCCTCACAGAACCAAAGTCTTTTTGTGTATCACGTTTAAAATTATCCAGGTTATATGCTACGTCTTCTATCTCGCTTGTGAGGGTATCATTTGTAGCATGAATTAGATCCGTATTGGCAACAATATCTTTTTGTGCTTTCTTGATATGTTTTGCGCGTCCAATAAATTCCAATTCAAGAGTATGTAGTCTATCGGAAAATTCCGAATTTACCTCATCCACATGCTTTAATTGCTTTTGCTCCATAATGTCCATACGTTTCATGACCTGCGTGTAAGTATACTGTATATACCCGCCACCTACTATTAGAATGATCATCAAACCAAAAATGACTTTGTCTTTTACACTCATTTCGTCCTCAGTTATTTTTTCCTAAACTCTCCAACCGGCGTTCCCATGGACTGAGTTCTTCTGATTGTCCTTCGGATTCCGTATCCGGTTGCATTGTTTTCATTTCCGAATGTTCTTTTAATTTTTGCAGAAGCTGGCTTTTACGATCCGTATTCGCTTTGAGTTGATCCATGAGGGTTAAAATTTCCTCATTAAAATCCACGATCGTTTTTTCCATCCGAACCACCAGCTCATCCAATAAAGCTTTTCCATATGAATTATTGATGACATCCAGAAGATTATCAAATTTTTCTTCCAGGTAACTTTGCCGACTTTGCTCGGTTTCAAACGGCTGGTCCATAGAACAAAATTACCGATAGATGTTTCAAAGAAAAAATGGAAAATCGATCCATATCATTTGGATTGACGTTTCCAACCATATTTTTTGAATTGGTACTCAAGCGGTTCAAAAATATTTTCCTGAATTGAATAGGGTAATCGGTCTAAAGTATGAAATTCCGTTAACGATTTTCCCGCAATAGCTTTCTCGGAACTCCGTTTGTAGACATATTTCCCGCCGGTAACGGTCACATCAATCCAATCCCTTACCGTTATGATTAACGAATACTCATACACCCGAACATCCTGCTTTACCTTTTGTTTTACCGTCACCAATGTCAGTGTTTCCGGCAAACGATATTCAATCGAATAGCCGAGGGTGTCCAGAACATCCTGAATTTGCTCATAGACTTGCCGTGGATTGCCGGTATATGCATAATCCCGTTTCATCCTCCCGGGATGAACACAGGTCGAGATTTGAAAAGAAAGGATGCTCAGTAAAAGAAATTTCAATCGATATCAATATAGATCGAAGATGGTTGGTCCCTTGTTCACCGCTTTAGCCGGTTGGACCTTCACCATATAATCCGGATTGTAGTAGACCAGAATCAATTGTGACGTTCCTGAAATAACCGGATAGCTCGTTTCTGTATCCTGAACAAAAGAAATTAACAGCAATTCAATTTGACATGGCATAAACTGCCACGATTTGTGTTGAAACATCCTGGCATAATCCATATCTAAGGGATTTGAACTGGTGGTCTGTGGTCCCGTAATGGATAAACTTGAACTGGTAGGATTGCCGTAAATCTGGTCCAATATTATTGCGATTTCTCTAAATTTTTTATCCTGAGCCTCCTGATCAAATGGATTCAACGGAAAAGAGACCTCCGCCTTCCAAAAACCACTATCGGAGTAAAAATATGATAGCATCACTGTATCCGGCCCCAGAGTAGTCCAAAACGAGACTGAAGAACTGTCTCTGGAATAAATTATCGACGTTATAGGTTTAGCTGGCGGAAATAATGACCGATCAGATCCCCATGCATACCCTTTATATCCGTAATCCAGGGACAAATTCAAAACCGGATTCTCTTCCACTTGTTCGGTTTGAAGTGCTTGTTCCATTGTCTGCGTGGAATCCACAGTTTCAGAAACCATTGTTGTATCTTCCACCATTGGATTCGGCAATGACATTGAATCTTGCTCAACGGCCATAGAGCCAGCCTCTATTGAATCAATACCGGCACTATCCGGTTCGATTGATTCACTCGTGAGCAAAGAATCAGTCACATTTGAATCCTGAACGGCGATATTCATTGAATCGTCGGGAGCGGTGGATAAATTCAGCAGTTGTTCAACACCATTTGTGGAATCTGCCACCGAACCAGGATTTGTCGTGATCGTGGCGGTGGAATCGACCGCTTGTGCCGAAACAAAAGCATTTAACATCAATGCGCTAAGAATTATGACCGAACGCCCCATATTTTCACCCATTCAAGTAAAGGTTTAACATTGTGGTTCGATGAAAAATACACTCAACATTTTCTACCATACAAGACTAATCCTTACCGGATAACGGTTCCAATCCGATCCAGCCTCGGTACCCAGGAATCAAGATTCAGTGAGAAATAAACAAATAACGCTTCTCCTAAAATCAAATTATGTGGGACAAAACCCCAATAGCGGGAATCCAGACTATCATCCCGATTGTCACCCATAGCCCAATAATAATCTTGTCCAATTGTATATACTGAACCGGAAACCAATGGTTTGCCATCCAGTCGAATATAATTCATCTCATTTTTTGTAATCAGGATTGACCAGGGATTCAGCAGTTTCCCTTTGGGATAATAATCATCGTACACATCCTGGGTCCCTTTCCGCCTGAACAAGTCGTTCGGATCAGTTATTGTGAATCTATATTGAATATCACCCTTTACCAGAGTGACCCTGTGCCCGTCCATAATCATCAACGGAATTAAATATTCCCAATTCGTATTCTCATTAATGGAAACCTGGTCACCTTTCGCTGGAATTCGTAGCGGTTTAAAATTATCTTTATTCCCTTGATCCCCTAAAAAGATTTCTCTTTGTTGATAGCTTTCCGGAAGCATAGATCCAATATATTTCCCATGAGCAGGTAAGGGAAACAATTTCCCGTTCACATAGACATTTCGCGCGCGAACCTCCACTGTATCGCCCGGCCCGGCGATACACCGCTTGACATATTTATGAAACTGATCACGCGGATACTTAAAAATGATTACATCGCCTTGATGAGGGTCCTCGAATTCGGGAAACCGATAGTACGGTATGGAAAACCCAATATCAGTATATGGAACTCCGATCCAGTCCGGAGTACGCATCCCATAGATAAACCGGTTCCCGATCAGGAAATCACCGGTCATAATTGTGTTTTCCATACTCCCGGTGGGAACGATATAAGCCTCTACAATAGTGACTTTGAGTAAAAGGGCGATCACAATAATCGTCGCCAGGGACTTAATTTCTTTCAGTATGCGTCTTGTTTTTGGGCTCAACAAATATCTCCTGTTGATATGAAATTTGAAGTTTGAAGTTTACTCAGACCCTCCAATGGCCTCATAATGTTTTATCCGGGGACCACCGCGGCGGATTTCCACAAACATAGCATCCAGTCGGATATTCCCTTCCCACTCTTCGCGCTGTGTATAGATATCCACAGCATTATAAAGACGTTCAAGTTTCTGTGCATCAATCTTTTGCGTCAAAATATCCGTATTCATGCGACTTGCAGATTTGACTTCTATAAACACGCGCGTGTCCTTTTGTTGGGCAACGATATCCAGTTCGCCATATGGAAGTGACGAATAATTCATCGTCAGGATTTCATATCCTTTTTCCATAAGATCCAGTGCGGCCAGTTTTTCTCCCATCCATCCTATCTTTTTTTCCGCTTCCAGCCATGGAATCGTTGGCAAATTATCGTGAACCGGCCTAAAGGATATTCGGTGTAGTGGCGTTGCTTTGAATTTGTTTAAGACCTGAAAATGATATTGAGTTCCATACCCTTTATGTTTTCCAAATTGAAATTCGGGAAATATCGAATCTAATTTTTCCATCCAACGATCCCGGGATACCTTTGCCATGATGGCCGCTGCTTGTATACAAGGGACCGAATCGTCTCCATCAATAATCCCTTCATTGGGGATGATCTGGTTCGGAAGTTCAGACCCGTCAATCAATGCTTTGTCCGGTTTTACTTTCAATTTTCCCAGAGCAATCTGCATCGCTTTGTAGGTCGCTTGCAGGATGTTGATCTTGTCGATGGTTCGATTATCCACAAATCCTACGGCCCAATCCACAGCCTGATCTTTAATGGCATCGAAAGCACGATCGCGCTGGCGTGCGGTCATCTTCTTGGAATCGCGTAAAACCGGTATTTCATATTCATCTGGTAATATAACAGCTCCGGCCACAACGGGGCCTGCCAGACACCCCCGTCCCGCTTCATCGACACCGGCGACTATTTCCATAGTTTTTCTACCATTGTATCTCTTTTCATTGTTACCCAGTATGCACCGGATTTATCCGTCCGATGTATTCCAATCCTCCTATTCTTTAATCGATTTAAAACAAGAATCGACGGATGTCCAAATTTATTCTTTGCTCCCACGAAAATTACGGCTGTCTTTGGTTGAATCGCCTCAAGTAAAGCAATTGAAGTACTTGTAATGGAACCATGGTGACCGCATTTTAAAATGTTTACCGTCGGCAATTCCCAATATGCCATCATTTCTTTTTCTGCCGGTACTTCTAGATCGCCGGTTAGTAAAACACTTTCCTTATCTTTTGAAACCAATAAAACTTCACTCTGATTGTTTAGATTGGAATACGTCTTACCTGTAGGCGGCCACAAAAAATCTATCGTTGTTCCTTCCTTCCCATAAATTCGCGTCCCAAACCGCAAAGTATCGATATAAATGCCGGCGCTGTCCAGCGCTCGAAACATTGTCGCTTCCAAATGACTATGTGTTTGAGTTGTAGAAGTAATAAACGTATCCACCGGCATTGATCGAATCACTGAAATTAGCCCACCCAGGTGATCAGAGTGTGAGTGAGTCAGAACCATATATGTAAAACGAGAAATCCCGATCCTCTGCGCCACCGGGATAACCACTTCTTTTCCTGCATCTTCCCAATAGGTCCGGGGGCCTCCATCCACCAACATTGTGTGGCCATCAGCCATTTGTAGAATTATGGAATCTCCCTGGCCCACATCCAGAAACAATAATTTTGTTTCCTGTTTTTGAGTCGCCCAAATCCATATAAAAAATGATAGCAAAATACCGGCACCAATTAGGGCCCGCCGGAACTGTGTTTTATTCAATAAAAACAGCATGATTAAAACACAACTAAAGAGGATTAACAACATCGGAATGACGGTGCCGTGGATCGTAACCGCTGCCCAGCTAATCTGACTTAATGTTGTCGCTATTTTTGTAATGACCGTTTGAAGAAGCCATATCGTTTGCGCAATACAATACCCAATCCACGGAATGGATGCTGTCACAAGTAAAATGAACCCAAGGGAAACCACGATTCCAATCACGGGAACAATCAGTGCATTGGCTAAAATCCCAACCAGTGGAATCGTGTGAAAAAGTGTTGCTGTGACCGGAAGCGTTCCCAGTTGAGCTGCCAGCGAAACCAATGCGATACTATAGAAAAATTTGGCGACCGGATTTTTAACAGACCGGATTCGGAGTCTTTCCGGGAAATACGGTTCAACAATATCCAAGAAACCGATAATCGACAGCACAGCCATAAAACTCAGTTGAAATCCTGCTTCCATAACGCTGAGCGGCTGAAATATCATCATGATTAAGGCAACTGCGCCAATGATGTTATAAGGACTTGCACGACGATTGAGCACCGGCGCCAGAATATAAAGCGAGCCCATTCCGGCCGCCCGGATTACAGAAAGGCGAAATCCCGTCAAAGCTACATAAAACGCTAATCCCCCAATTACAGCTATTCGGTCCCAACCCCATGGAATGCGCAGAATCCGGACTACCAGCATCAGGATGATCAGAATATATCCAACATGAAGTCCGGAAACGGCAAGTACATGGACAACTCCAATGGTTTGGAAATTTTTGATCAAGTCCGGATCGAGATCTGATTTATCACCGAGGATTAATGCCGTCAACAATCCACTGGATGCCGGATCCAGTTGCAGATTCAATCGCCTCCGAATCCAGGTCTGTGCCGCATGGATACTTTTTTCGACCGGGTTCACCTTTCCTGCAATGATCGCAATCTCAGTCGTATCGGATATGGACAAACGACCAAAAATCCCATGTCGTAAATAATAGCGCTGAAAATCGAAATCTCCTGGATTTCGTGGTCCACTCATCAACGAAAACTCAACGGATTGTAGTTTCAGAGAATCACCCGATTCAACCTTTAAAGAATCACGAGAATAAAGATAAAGAATGAGTGAGTTATGAAGCGTCTGGTCAATTGGTTTAATAATTGTTGCCTGAATCGCGTAACGAAATTTTCCCCATCGTGTTTTGCTGAATGAATTCACTTTTCCAACAACATTGACGGCCGTGTTGTCAACCGGTCTCAGGGATTTCAATACTCCTGATAAGTTACTCTGTACCTGATCCATCCTCAACCAACCAAGAATCAGAACAAGTGCGAATACAACCCAACTTTTTTTAGTAATCCCCCTTGATTTTAGAATCAAAAACAGACCAAACAACGCCAACACAATAATCCCTTCGATCGGATTAACCGAAATCACAATTCCGACCAGGAACATTAAAGCCCACAAAAACAATGGAAATCGATGATAGAACATTGATTTTTATACCGACAGTAAAACGTGTTTAACACAAATCTTACGCAAAAATATAAGAAATAATTTTCCTTTTTGTCACTCCCTGAAGCTTCATGTAAACTACAGCTTATTATTTTGAAGCAAATGAGGACGTTATGAGTCGAAAAAAAGCCGGATTGATTGCCTTTGGAATTATTGTATTCATTCTATATGCCTTTGGAATTGACTTTTATAATGCGGTTTGGTCCTTCCCTTCTAAACGAGCCATTCCACTTATGGTCATGGCCTTGGTGGGAACAGGCATATACGCCAGTTTTAAACTGGGATTTCCCCAAATTCGATATTTCTGGCATGGGATTCAGGTCATACGCGGTCGTTATGACAATCCTGAAGATGCTGGTGATTTAAACCACTTCCGAGCACTTTCAACTGCACTTTCGGCTACAGTTGGAATTGGAAATATTGCCGGTGTAGCCACGGCTTTATATTATGGCGGACCCGGTGCTTTGTTTTGGATGTGGGTGACAGCATTTTTTGGTACGACTTTGAAATTTGCAGAAAGTACGCTTTCCCTAAAATATCGCACGGTCGATGAAAAAGGTTTTACCCACGGTGGTCCCATGTATACCATCGAACGAGGTTTGGGTGAAAATTGGCGTTGGCTGGCGGTTACATTTGCTGCTTTTGCAATCATTTGTTCATTTGCCACTGGAAATGCAATCCAGTCGTTCACGGTTTCCGATCAGGTTTACTCCGAATTCTCACACGTCCTTGCCCCCACCAGTTTCCTCATGGTAAAGCACAACTTATGGGCCGGGTTTGCGGTTTCCTGGGAACAGGTGATCAATGGATTGGTCATGGCGGGTATCGTCGCCCTGGTTATTATCGGCGGAATTCGCCGAATTGGACACGTCACCGGTTATCTGGCTCCTATTATGGGTGTAATTTATGTTTTCTCCGGACTTCTAATCTTGTTGGCCAACGTTTCGCATCTGGGTGAAAGCTTTAAACTTATTTTCAGTATGGCCTTTAATCCACCGGCACAAATATCAGGTGTGGGCGGTGGAACATTTCTTGTTATCATGAACACCATGTTGTGGGGCGTAAAACGCGGGCTGTATTCCAACGAAGCCGGTCAGGGAAGTGCCGCCATTGCCCACTCCACTGCCAAAACCAAATTTGCCGTTCGTGAGGGTTCTGTAGCCATGTTGGGGCCCTTCATCGACACAATCCTGATTTGTTCTTTGACAGGGTTGGCAATCATCACCACAGGAGCCTGGCATCATACGGAATTTTTCGTCCAGCGCGTTGATCCTACTTTCACCGGTGAATTGTTCAATAGCAGTTTGCTTACTTCGTTTGCCTTTAAAGAGGGGCTCTCCTGGTTGTTTGGATACGGGGATAAAATCATCACCATATCCGTCTTGCTTTTTGCCGTTTCAACCGCTATCAGTTGGTCATTTTACGGGGATCGGGCCACCGATTATTTGTTCGGTGAAAAAGCGATTCTGACTTACAAATGGATTTATGTACTGTTCATCTTTATTGGCGGAATTGCGGAGTTGGAACCGATCTGGGCTTTTGGAGATGCGGCCTTAGGTTTCATGACCTTCCCCAATTTACTCTCCCTCATTCTGCTGTCCGGTGTTTTGAAAAAAATGACCAAAGAATACTTCGAGAAGAATAAAACCACCATTTGATTCGTGCCAGAATTTAAGTCATCCGAACTTCTGGCCAGCGCCCGCGAATTTGCTACTGAAGCAGCTCAATTACTGCTCAAACGCGCCAACCATATAAACAAGATTGATTTTAAAGGTCGTACCGATCTGGTGACGGATGTGGATCGTGAATCCGAGGAACTCCTCATTAAGCGGATTCAAAATCGATATCCGGACCACGCTATTTTAGCCGAAGAAAGCGGCGCACAGGAACGAAACTCCGAATATACCTGGGTCATTGATCCGCTGGACGGAACCACCAATTTCGTGCATGGATATCCGGCCTGGGGTGTTTCTGTGGCCGTTACTCGAAACGACGATCCAATTGTCGGTGTGGTGACCGAATTGCCTCTGAATCGGATATATTCAGGGGCAAAAGGACTTGGTGCCTGGCGTGATGATCAATCCATAAATGTTTCTCATCCAAATTCCCTGGAGAAATCATTGCTGGTCACCGGATTCGGCTACGAACATGGGGCGCTCTGGAATAAAAACATGGAATTGTTTCGCAGACTCACCGATCGAACACAAGGCGTCAGGCGTTTAGGTTCGGCTGCAATCGATTGTTGCCACGCTGCCAGCGGTATTGTGGACGGCTACTGGGAACTGGATATCAAGCCCTGGGATGTGGCAGCCGGCGCGTGTATTGCCAGGGAAGCAGGCGCTCAGATTTGTTCTCCCGGTTATGAACGGTTTTCAATCTATCAACATAATATTCTAATTGCTTCACCGACGATCTTCAGTGAACTCAAATCGCTTATAGAAGAAGTATTTACCGGGTCGTAAAACGACCTAGTATGTCCTTGCCCAATCCAACTATCATATCCAAGTCTGGCTGAAGCGGACCAACACCCTCAGGAGTTCCGGTAAAGATCAAGTCTCCGGGGTAGAGTGTTTGGAATTCCGATATATCGATAATTAACTGTGGAATGGAAAAAATCATATCTTCCGATTGACCTTCTTGAACACGGACGCCGTTGATCTCCAGCCAGAACGATTGTTCCCATCTAAATTTATCGGGATTTTGAACGTCGGTCATGACCGCAGACTGGTTAAAACTTTTGGATCGAAACCAGGGCAACCCCTTCGACTTAAAACCGGCTTGCATTTCCCGAAGAGTTAAATCCAGCCCAAGGGCCAAACCGGACACATAATTCCAAGCTTCCGGTTCGGGAATTTCGGCTCCGCTTTTACCGATAATTACCACAATTTCTAATTCGTGATGAACAAGCTGCCCTTTGGGAAGCCGTATGACTTTTTCCTGTGTAAATGCAGCAGAACCTTTAGAAAAAACAACAGGATGTCTGGGAATCTCCGCCATCATTTCCTTGGCATGATTTCGATAGTTCCGCCCAATGCAATAAATTGTGCCGACGCGTTGTTTGAACCCGTCGGGTAAGATGAATTCAGGATAAATCATTCAGTCTTTAGATCATTTACAGATATATCTACCAGATCATTAAATGTAAATCGGCCTGTATCCGTTACCCGGCCCATCGTTGTCGATGGAACTCCAAGAGTCATGCAAATCCGTTCAAATTCCATGATGTCATTCTCACCAAGGGAAATCATGACCAAACCCTGTGTTTCCCCGAAAAGTAACTCATCTTCCCGCAGTTTTCGCGATAAATGAATTCGAGCGCCTAATCCATCATTGCTTTTCATGAGAGCCCGAGTAGCAGCAACCGCCAATCCTCCGGAGCCAATGGAAACTGCGGATTTGATCAATCCACTCTGAATTCCCTGCATCACAACTTCCTGGATTCGGGATTCCATGTTCAAATCAACGGCAGGCGCCGGTCCTCCCTTTTTATTGTATATTTCCCGGAGGAAAACACTCCCGCCTAATTCTCCGCGGTGGCTCCCCAATAGTGATATGAAATCACCTTCATCTTTGAATGAATTGTCCATCAATTGAAAATCCGGTTTGATTCGGGAATGAACACTGCAATGGAAATCGTAATCTCCACCAATCTGATTGACATTCCGGGTGAGAATTCGAAGTTGGAGATGGCGTACTGTATTGTCCGTTGCTTCCAGTAACTCACTCCCTTTCCAAAATTCCGGCCCGGATGGATCAGGAAGCCAAAAATTCATGTTAACATACTTTGCTTTAATTCCCTGACAAGTTAATTGGCGTACCGCATCCGCAATAAGCATTTGTCCGGCGAATTTGGGATCGATAGATAGAAAATGACTATTTCCGGGTACGGCCGAAACCCAAATGGAATTATCGGGCAATTTTGATAAGCCAACGCCCATCTTGATATCTGATTGAGCTACATCCATTGTAATACGTTCCTGGTCCACAGCATGAATAATTTTGACCAGAGTTTTATTCCAATTCAGTTTTTTTGTCAGATCCTCTACGGACCAATCGGATTCCAATTCCGGTGCAGTTACCGAATGTCCGTGAGTAAAACTTTTCGTCGTAAAGTCCAGTGCTTCAAGTGAAAGTTGGATTCCCTCAGATTCGCTGACCACATCAGTTTGTGATTGAAAAGTCCCGGCAGCTAAAGGAGATTCAAATCCACTAACCGTGAGAGCGTGTTCGATAACAAATTCCATTTCCGGCCACCATATCAGGGCGCCGGGTCCGGAGTAGGTTTTAATATCGGATAAACCATTTTCATCAAATTGGATTCCAAGATTCACATCCATACAATAGTGAATGAATCGATATAAACATCGATCAGGGAAAAATAGTGACGAGGAATTCCCCTGGATTTCGCGTACGCTTTTCAACGCTTTCTGAGTGGAAATCTTTACCAATATCCAGTTGTCTTTATTCTTGGGGGGTGATTTGATGGAATGATCAGAATGGTATATGGTATAGGTGCCATGTTCGGGAAATTGAGTGCGATTTAAGGTCCAATGAATACGATTTCGGATAGAATTCCGATCTTCATATTTACCGCTGTTAAGGATCAATTCCTCCAAGATTCCATCCATTTTGTACGGCCAATATTTTGAGTGCTTAACTTCCTTTATTTGTTTATTTATACTGACTGACCTAATGGATATTATTCGGTCATTATCAAGGGATATATTTGGTGAGATCCTTCGTTTTGCATCAGCGTCTAAGCGGTCAAATATTTCATAGTATGTCCGCATTCGCAGCCGTTCGGAATTCAAGCGTGCCAGCAACTCCGATTCTTCCAAATTGGGAGTTCTGCTGATCATGGATTGGATTGCTTGTGTATCTTTTTCCTTTAGTTGCGGTGCGGGATTGGTTTTCTTATTCATATTCTATTTTGAGGTTTAATTCTTGAATCACCGGCTGGATTTGGTCCCAGCTATACCCTTTACGCTGTAAAAATGCAGTTAGCTTGCGTAACTCTTTAGCAGGGATCTTCTGGTGAGGAGAGATATTTTTTTTGACAAGAAGCAGCTCCAGGGTCGATTCAATCGGAAATTGCGAAAATACCTTCGATAGTGTTGATTCAATTGTATGACGGTTTATTCCGAATTCGATTAATTTTCGCTTAAGTACAATAGGCCCAACATGGCGGAGTTTGACTTGATCCCGACTGTAAGCTAAGGCAAAATCACTATCGTTAATATAGCCCTTCGATTCCAGCTCATCCACCACACGTTCAACCTGCTCAGAATCAAATTCTTTTTCTTTTAAACGACGCGCCAATTCAGCATGGCTTCGGGGCCGATAAGCAATGAGACGAAAAGCCGCATCTTTAATAACCTGGTCGTCTACTATCCGGTCACTCAAGGATTGGGGTCGTTAGGTAATCTGTTTCAGGCTCAGGATTTTGCCTTTTCGTCCTCATCCAGCCCCATAAAGCCCTTCACTTTTGTCACGATCTCCTTCATGGTTTCAGGATTGTCTTTCATGAACATTTTGGCATTTTCACGACCCTGGCCAATTTTTATATCGCCATACGAATACCAGGCACCGGTTTTTTGGACAATATCACCCTGAAGAGCCAGATCAATGATATCGCCTTCATAAGATATACCGGTTCCATACATAAGGTCGAATTCAGTTGATTTGAAAGGTGGAGCCACTTTGTTCTTCACTACTTTGACACGCACCCGGCTTCCCACACTATCCGAACCGTCTTTTAACGTGGTAATACGTCTGATTTCCATACGAATAGACGTATAAAACTTTAGGGCACGTCCTCCCGGTGTCGTTTCGGGATTCCCAAACATAACACCGATCTTTTCACGAATCTGATTAATGAATATTACCGATGTATTCGAGCGATGAACCGTTCCGGTGAGTTTTCGTAATGCTTGCGACATCAATCTTGCCTGGAGACCGACATGCGTGTCACCCATTTCGCCATCCAATTCCGCTTTAGGAACCAGCGCGGCAACGGAATCAATTACGATCACATCAAGAGCGCCGCTTCGAACTAACGTTTCCGTAATCTCCAGTGCCTGCTCCCCCGAATCCGGTTGAGAAACCAATAATTCATCCGTATTTACACCTAACTTCCCGGCATAGATAGGATCCAATGCGTGTTCGGCATCGACGAAGGCGGCGTAACCGCCGCTTTTTTGAGCTTCAGCAACAATGTGAAGCGCCAGGGTTGTTTTTCCTGAGGATTCAGGGCCATAGAGTTCAATGATTCGACCCCGGGGAATACCACCGACGCCCAAAGCGACATCCAAAGATAAACTTCCGGTTGAGATCGTATTACCGGTCCATGTGGGCGTATTGCTTCCCAACCGCATAATGGACCCTTTGCCAAACTGGCGATCGACCTGGCTTATGGCTAATTCCAGGGCTTTTGCTTTTTTATCATCAGCCATGACTAAATCTCCTTTGGTTTTAATTGATGCGTTTTAAGTACACTGTACACCGGCCCGTTGGGAAATAATTCACTGCTCATGAAATGCACCTGAGCTACATCAAACGGAATCGGTAGAAAATCAACGTTTAAAAAATCCGAAACATCCGGCGTCCATTTGGGTGGATATTTTACACGTCCGACGGTAATATGCGGAATGAATGGTTGGTCTTCAGCAGGAAAACCCAGGGGGTCCAGGGCACGGTTAATCTTTGCGGCTAAAGCCGATATCATTTCCTGATTTTTAGGAACCCCAAACCATAGAATTCGCGGTCGTTCAGGTACCGGAAAACAACCTGTCCCGCGAATCTCTGACTCTATCGCAGTTTCACCATTTAAAACTGAAGCCATTGTTCTATTGATTTCGGGGATTGATTCACGCGGCGTATGCCCTAAAAACTTCAATGTGAGATGAATTTGACCGGGCCTTACCCAATTCACATTTCCTTTTTTTAAATCAACAGTGGTTTTGGCCATTTTCTGAACGTCAACGACTTGGTTGGGTACCCGGACGGCCAGAAAAGTTCGGAGAAGATTAGTATCGTTCATTGAGCCATTTTCTTAACATATTTAATGCTGCCTGGGAGCTAAGTAATTTATTTGTCTCCCTTTCCTTCGTAAACTGAAATCGTTTTACCACCGTACCGGCGGCCAGCGCCATACCGATATAAACCAATCCAACCGGTTTCTCCTCTGTGCCCCCGCCCGGTCCGGCAATACCCGTAATTCCAATTCCAACATCCGCATGTGTTTTACTCCGAATTCCAGCGGCCATTTCCCGTGCAGTCTCTTCACTAACCGCCCCATGTTTTTTCAAAGTTTCCTGCTGAACGCCTAACAACCCGACTTTCAGGTTATTGCTGTAACTCACGACTCCACCGACAAAATATTCTGAGCTCCCGGGAGAATTAGTCAGCCGATGACTTAACAATCCGCCGGTACAAGATTCGGCAACAGCCAGGGTCAATCCAAATGCCTTTAGCTGGTTTCCCAAAACCATTTCCAGCGTTTGATCATCGGTTCCGTAATAATAAGGTTTAATCGTTGGCATGATCCGGCGTTCCAGGGATACGATCCAATTCATATTTGAACTGGTGAATCGAAGATCCACACCCGTTATCTGCGGTAAAAAGGCAGAAGTTACCTGGTGTTCTGCAGCCTTCAAGTCCATATTGATTTTTTCGGCCAGAGCCGATTCGGATATTCCGGTGGTTCGAACAGTTTTAACGCAAAGATCAAGTTGGGACGTCGATTTGATCCAGGGCAGAATCGACTTCGTCATCATGGCTTTCATTTCACGAGGAACACCCGGGGTACAATAATAGTGTTTCCCATTCTGTTCATAATGCATCCCCCGGGCTGTACCCATGGGATTGGGTACGACTTCACCACGTCCGGGTTTTAATGCTTGATTGCGATTCAGTTGTGGAATTCCACGACCCAGGTTTTTAAAAACTCCCTGCAGTTGTTCCCAATACTCTTCGTCGAAAACAGGCTTATCATTGAAATAAATGTAAAATGCATTGGCTGTGACATCATCATGAGTTGGGCCTAAACCACCGGTCGTGATAATAAGCTGGCACCCCTGAGATACTTCATCCAGTGCCTGAAGAATCGAATCAGTCGAGTCACCGATGGTAATATTTTTGGTAATTATTCCCCCAACCTTAGAAACTTCCTGCCCAATCCAGGTTGCATTGGTATTTACGGTAAATCCGCTTAATAATTCATTTCCGATTGTGATTAGACCAATATTCATTTGAGCCCCCAATAGAATAGCTGAGTCACAGCGAGTGCAAAAGCACCGGCTGCTACATCGTCTAACATGATTCCCAAGCCGCCAGCGAGACGGTCTAATTTACGTATCGGCCAGGGTTTCCAAATATCAAATAGTCGGAAAGAAGCAAAAGCAATGAATCCGTACAATATGGATTGCGGTAAGAACCAGCAGGCAATCCACTGCCCGACCCATTCATCGATGACCACACTGCCCGGGTCATTAACATTGAAGGCTTTTTCCGTTTTATCAGCAGCAGATATACCTACAAAAAAGAGAACAATTGTTGCCATGATTAAAGTTTGTGTGGTCAGAACGGGGATGAATAAATACCAAACAACCGCTGCAACCAGGCTTCCCCAAGTACCTGGAGCAAAGGGTAAATATCCTATATATCCAACCGTGGATAAAGCTTCATACCAACGAAAACGTTTCAAACCCGGGTCATCGTATGAACTTGCTGATTGATTGCCGGTTTTCATAAATGTAGGTGATTCCGGTGTAGACCGTGAATAATGAGACAAATAACATAAAGTAGTAAATAATGTGGTTGGATTTAATAAACAGAATGATTGAATCTAAAACATCAATATTCAATCCACGGATTCCCAGATAGAGAAGGATAAAAATTATAATCGTCAATTGGACGGTTGTTTTTACTTTGGCAATTTTACTGGTTAACATGGTGAACCCATTGAATTCCATCGCCATTCGGAGCCCGGTGACAATTAGATCGCGGAAAATAACCAAAACGACCATCCAGTATTCGACCACACCCATAACAGCAAAGGAAATAAAAGCGGAACTGACCAAAATTTTATCCGCAAGCGGGTCCAAAAAACGTCCCTGGGGAGTAACTAAATCATATTTCCTTGCTAAATAGCCATCGTAGGCGTCCGTAATGGACGCTACGATAAAGACAACCAAGGCACCCAGATTGGCTCCTTTAAAATTGGAAAAGAGTAATAATATGAAAACCGGTGTCAACAAAATTCTGATAATAGTCAGAATATTTGGCAGCGATTTTTTCATAACGATGTCCTTCCTTCAAGTGCACGTGTTATTGTGGCGTCATCAATATAATCTAAATCGCCTCCAACGGGCAACCCCCGTGCTAACCGCGTGACTTGAACTTCGCGCTCTTTTAGCAATCTACCAAGGTACAAAGCTGTGGTATCGCCTTCGATACTCGGATTGGTTGCCAACACAATTTCCATCCCGGGTGAAACCCGATCCAAAAGCTGGTTGATACGAAGATCTTCGGGACCAATTCCATCCAGCGGAGAAAGGACTCCACCCAACACGTGATACCGCCCCCGAAATGAATTCGTTCGTTCGAAGGTTAGGATATCGGCTGCATCTTCTACGACACAGATCAACTGGTCATTTCGCTTTGGATCGCGGCAAATTTGGCAGGGATCGGTTTCTGTGATGGAACCACAAACAATGCAAAAATGGATCTTGGTTTTCACGTCAAGAATTGCACGGGCTAAATGGGTTGCTTCATCTTCCGGGCCCTGGAGAATGTGCAACGCTAATCGCTGCGCCGATTTCTTGCCAATACCCGGAAAACGTGACAGGGCTTCGATTAATTCTGTGAGACTGGCGGGAAAAGCCTGCAAGTTACATTCCCGGTATTTTCATGTTACCAAGCATATTTCCGGTAACAGCGTTGATCCTGGATTGGGATTCTTCCTGCGCTTTGGTGATGGCTTTATTCACTGCAGAAATGATCAAATCTTCGACCAGCTCTTTTTCTTCGGAAAGCACAGAAGGATCCAAAGTCAGTTCCAGCAATTCAATTTTTCCATTCATGGAAACCTTCACCATACCGCCGCCGGCATCGGTTTCGACAATTAATTCATCCAGTTGATCCTGAACATTTTGGATACGTTTCTGTACATCTTGTGCTTGTTTTAATATATTAGACATGTTGTTTTTATTGAACATGGGTTACCTTTCAATTTCTCCATCAAATAATTCTATGATTTTGTTTAATGTGTCGTCAGATCCCGCATTTGCCTGACCGGATTCTGTACTCTGTTTGTGGTGTTTCGTTCCCGCTTGTTTTATCGATTTGAAACTAATGCGTATCGGACTCCCTGTTTTCTCACTCAAGACCGATTCGAGATAGTTTTTATTGGTATTTAATATCGTCAGCGTGAACGACGCCGGATTGTTCAATTCAATCACGGCCAATCCTTCTTCCAGAGAAACCAATTCTGCCTGCTCCAGTAATGTGCTAATCGACGGTTTTGTCGAATGCAGTTCCTTCACGAATTCTTTCCACACTGCAAACAATTCCGAAGCCGGTACTTGTTTGGATTTTTTATCAGAATCTGTTGCAGATGCTTCTTCGGGCTCCTTTGAATCGCTTTTTTCCGGATTCTTCTCTGATTTATCTACGCTCTGTTCCGTTTTTGGCTCAGCTATTTTTGGTGCTTCGGATTTGATTTCGGGTTGCACCTTTTTTTCAGGTTTAGAATCCGGTTCTGGTTTCTGCTCAGATGATGGTATTTCCTTGAGCGCCGGTGGTTTTACTTCTTCCGTCTTTGGGGAAGATTTAGAAAACAATTCAGGCTCACTGGCCTTCTTCGGTTCAGGCGGGGTATGATCAATACTCGGAGCAGGAGCTCTCTTTGGTTTACCCGGCTTCCCAAGCAAATTCAACAATTCTTCAATGGAAACGGATTTATCCATTTCGGTCAGTTTTAGCAGCCCCATTTCAACCGATAAATAGGGACTATCAATCCGTCCGACTTTAGCCCCAAGTTCCATAAGTTGGTTCCCTATCCGAAGAAGATCCCGTCGATCCCAATCCTTCGCTTCAGTTTTATACTTTTGTTTTAACTCTTCGCCACCGTCGATAACTGCTTCACCACCGTCGAATGATGCAGCTAACAAATTGTGAACATGGTCCTCAAGAAACTGAACAAAAACAGCTGCAGATATTCCTTTTCGCCGGGACTCCCGCACCAGTTTAATCAACCCGACACCATCTTTGTTTTTAAGACAATCGGTAAATCGAAAATATTGTTCCAGCGGTACAATGCCCAAAATCTCGGTGATATCATTGATTTTAATAGACTGACCGCTGTAAGCGATAACCTGATCCAGAATACTGAGGGCATCGCGCATGCTGCCGTCGGCTTTTTGAGAAATCAAATCCAATGACTCGATATCTATGGTGATTTTCTCTTCTTCCAGAATTTTCCGGACACGCCCTTGTATTATCTCCGGAGTAATCCGGTTGAAGTCGAAGCGCTGGCAGCGGGAAATAATTGTTGCCGGTACTTTGTGTGCTTCCGTGGTCGCCAGGATAAACTTACCATGTGCGGGCGGTTCTTCCAGCGTTCGGAGCAAGGCGTTAAAAGCCGGTCCGGTAAACATATGAACTTCGTCGATAATAAACACCTTATAAGGACTGCTTACCGGGGCATATTTAATCAGCTCACGCAGGTTTCGGATTTCTTCGATTCCACGATTGGAAGCGCCATCAATTTCCAAAACGTCGATATTGCGGCTTTCATCGATTTCCCGGCAGTTGGAACATTCATTGCAAGGATTCCCGGGTGAGTTGGAGCAATTAAGCGCCTTGGCAACTATGCGGGCCGCTGTAGTCTTTCCTACACCCCTGGGACCGGTAAATAGATAGGCTTGGGCCACGCGGTCCTTTTCGAAGGCGTTGTTCAACGTTCGGGTGATGGCATCCTGTCCCACCATGTCTTCGAACGTTCGCGGCCGCCATTTTAATGATAATACGGTATAGCTCATGAATTCTTCGATTTTACCTATTTTTAATTACCGGCCGCACGCCTTTAATCGACAAGTCCTTTTATTATTCAAAAGTTAATCGTTAACTCGCTTCCAGATTCCACCGGCACATAACGTCAAATATTTACCGCTGCTCCCTTCCGGGCCTGACGGGGTTCATACTGAAATTATTGCGATAGATTGAAAGGTCAGCACCACGTGTCAACTTCGGATAATACAGCACCTGCCTCAAATCGGGATCGATCCTGCTATAGCGGGTTGCAGGTAACAGGGCACCGCTGCCTCCCCATCCAGTACGGCCGGATATATGTGGAGCCGAGGAGGATCGAACTCCCGACCTCTAGAGTGCGATTCTAGCGCTCTCCCAGCTGAGCTACGGCCCCATAAGTATTTCATTTCAAAAAACAATTCCACTAACCTTGCTTC
>CAZJWP010000012.1:0-31335 GCA_964549745.1 uncultured bacterium
GAACCTGGCAAAATCTTTTCCCCTCCTGGACAGGAGGGGTTAGGGGTGGTCGATTCACTTCCCTATTTCAGAAATCGCGACTCCTCTTGTGTTCTCCCCTGACCACGGGAGAAAATAATAGCTTCCAATGATCCCTGTTTTACGGGAGAAGCAATCTCTTCTTTCTATTTAGATTGTTTCGTCGTCACTACGTTCTTCCTCGCAATGACAATAAAACATTCCCTCCCGGCATTTAAACTGACAAAGAAATTGGCGTAAATTTTACCAACCAAAGGATTTCACATGGCACTGGTACCGGACTATATCCAAGCACTTAAAAACTACGTTCCCGGGAAATCGATCGAATCGGTTCAGCGGGAGCTGGGACTCAAACGTATCCTCAAACTGGCTTCCAACGAAAACTCCCTGGGACCATCCCCGCGGGCCATGGAAGCAGTACGGCGCAGTCTTAAGAACGTAAACCGTTATCCGGACGCCGCCGGTTTTTCCTTACGGACTAAACTGGCGGTACGATACAACGTCAAAATGGAGAACGTGGTTCTGGGCGCCGGGTCCGAAGGAATCATGTCTACCATTATGCGTACCTTTTTACTGGACGATGACGAGCTGATCTCCGCCGCTAACTCCTTTATTGGCTTTCGCGTACTGGCCAAGGCTTCGGGACGCAAAGTACACTGGGTTCCCATGAAAGACGATCGTTATGATTTGCAAGCCATGGCCGAAAAAATCAACGATCACACCAAGATTATTTATATTGCCAATCCGGACAATCCCATGGGCACTTATGTAAAGCGCGACGAATTTGATGCCTTTTACGCCCATGTTCCGGAACGGGTGTTGATCATCCTGGACGAAGCCTATTCCGAATTTGCCAGCGAACTCCCCGATTACCCCGATTCCATGACTTACCGCTACGACAATGTGATCACGCTCCGGACGTTCTCCAAAGCCTATGGATTGGCAGGACTCCGGATCGGGTACGGATTCGCCCACGATGAACTCATCCGCAATTTGATGAAAGTGAAAGTCCCGTTTGAACCGGCCTATACAGCACAGGTTGGTGGTTTCGCTGCCTTGGACGATACGGAATTTTTGGAAAAAACACTTCAGCTCAATCGCACCGGTCTGCAACTCCTGACAGAACGGTTCGACGAACTGAACATCACCTATATCCCTTCTGCGGCCAATTTTGTCACCACGCGCTGGTCATCGGAAACCGAAGCGCTGGACATCACCGACCAGCTCTTAAAAAAAGGGATTATCGTCCGGCACCTGGGACCCTTCGGCTGGCCCGATTGTGTCCGGATGTCTATCGGCCTCCCCAAAGAAAACGAGGCCCTGATCAAAGCTTTAAAAACCATCAGGAGAAAATAATGGCAGACATTCAACTTACCGGTTTTGACCACTGCGAATTTTGGGTGGCCAACGCCAAGCAGGCCGCCTATTATTATTGCCGGGCATTCGGGTTCCGATTGCTGGCCTACCGCGGTCTGGAAACCGGTTACCGGGAGGCTGCCAGTTACGTGCTGGAACAGGATCGAATCCGGCTGGTGCTGACTTCACCGTACGGACCCGAAAGTAAGCTAAACGCGCACATCCAATCCCATGGCGACGGGGTTCGGGATGTAGCTTTCGGTGCCAAAGATGCTCGGCTGGCGTGGAAAATCGCTGTGGATCGCGGCGCAAAATCCGTGCTGGAACCGATTGTTTTGGAAGATGAACACGGCTCAGTTGTGGTGGCTTCCATTGGCACTTTTGGCGACACCGTCCACACCTTCGTGCAACGGAACGACTATTCGGGACTTTTCCTCCCCGGTTATGAAGCGCCTCCGTTTTCGCTGGAAGCGACGGCAAATCCGGGCCTGGTTCACATTGATCATATCGTGGGCAATCAACCGGACCTTGAAATGGAACCGGTAGTGCAATGGTACGAAAAGATCCTGGAATTCCATCGTTACTGGACGGTAGACGACAAGGATATTTCCACGGAATATTCCGCCCTGCGGTCGATCGTGGTGGCCAACGACAATGAAAAGATCAAGATGCCCATCAATGAACCGGCGCCGGGTTTAAAGAAATCTCAAATCCAGGAATTTGTGGACTATTACCACGATGCGGGAATCCAGCATATCGCCTTGTCCACACGCAACATTATTGAAGCAGTCAAGACCTTGAAATCGCAGGGTGTCCGCTTCCTGGATATTCCGGACACATATTACCGGGAGCTTCCGAACCGCGTCGGTGAGATTGCAGAGGACCTGGGCACACTGGCTAAATTGGGAATTCTGGTTGACAAAGATGACGACGGCTATCTGCTACAAATTTTCACCGAACCGCTGCAGGATCGGCCTACACTCTTTTTCGAGATCATCCAGCGCAAGGGAAGCCATTCCTTTGGGAAAGGCAATTTTAAAGCCCTGTTTATTTCCATCGAACGAGCCCAGGAACGGCGCGGGAATTTGTAGATGCGGCTGGTCACCTATTCCATTGATGCTACCGCCGAACCACGGCTGGGATTTCTCATCCACGACAAAGTGGTGGATGTTCTGAAATCCGCCATCTGGCACAAGGACAGGTTCAATGAGATCAAATATCTGGGACTACCGTCCGATATGACGCTGGCCCTGGCTCGTTGGGATCAGACCGAACCTTTACTCAAGGAATTGCACGCCGGCCTGGACGATCTTTTGAACCAGTTGCCCGGCGTCTACAATGCCGCTGAAATTCACTTTCACCCGCCGGTGGAAAAACCGTCAACCGTTCGCGATTTCTACGCCTTCGAAGGCCACGTCAAAACCGCCCGCGCCAAACGCGGCCTGGAGATGGACCCGCTCTGGTACGAACTGCCCGTATTCTATTTTTCCAATCCCAACGCGCTGGTAGGACATCTGCAAACAGTGTTCTACCCGGAAGGAACGGAAGAACTGGACTTTGAACTGGAACTGGCGGTGATTATCGCCAAAGGCGGAAAAAACATTTCAGCGGAGAACGCTGAATCTTACATCGCCGGTTACACGATCATGAATGACTGGTCTGCCCGCGATTGGCAGCGCCAGGAAATGAAGCTGGGACTGGGTCCGGCCAAGGGCAAAGATTTTGCCACGTCTCTTGGCCCGGCGCTGGTCACATCTGATGTTCTGTCGGACACAGGCCTGACCATGACCGCTTCCATCAACGGCAAGGAAGTTTCCCGCGGCAACTCCGCCGATCTTACCCATTCATTCGCAGCCATGATCGAACGTGCCAGCCGGAACGCGGAACTGCTTCCCGGTGATGTGATCGGCTCCGGAACCGTGGGAACCGGTTGCATCCTGGAATTGGGCGCCGAAAATGTGGGCGGATGGCTGAAACGCGGTGACACGGTTCGTCTTGAAATCGAAGGTCTGGGATTCCTGGAAAACAAAATTAACTGAGGTTAAGATGCCGTATTATCAACTACGGGGAAATATTCCGAAAAAGCGCCACACCCAGTTCCGCAAGGAATCGGGTGATCTGTATTGGGAAGAACTTTTGAGCCGGCAGGGATTCAGCGGGGATTACTCCAATGTTTATCATGTGCATCCACCTACAGCGGTCACGGCCGTCGGCGATCTATTATCGATTCCTCTGACTAAACTTTCGGGACCGCACCGGCATCGGCATTTGTTCACGGCTAATTGCAAACCGGACCCAAATCATCCGCTGGGACGGACGCCGCTTTTATTCAACAGTGACCTCATTATTTCCAAACATCACCTGGAATCAGCGCCGGATTGTCTGATCCGGAACGGTCATTTTGACGAAATGTGGTACGTACAATCGGGGACGGGAAAACTCCGGACGCAATTCGGCCGGCTTGATTTCAAACCCGGTGATTACCTTGTACTTCCCCGGGGTGTAATCTGGGAATTGGTCCCGGATGGTCCGTTACATTTGCTGGTGGTGGAATCATTCGGAGCCGTGGACACACCGGAACGCTACCGCAGTGAACACGGGCAGTTGCTGGAACATGCACCCTTCTGTGAGCGGGATTTCCGCACGCCGGAGTTTTTCGATCCTGTGGATGAAAAAAATGTGGATGTTCTGTCGCGTTTGGAGAGTGGTTATCAGACTTATACTTACGAACGGCATCCGTTCGATCTGATTGGCTGGGACGGTTGTCTGTATCCCTGGGCCTTTTCGATCCATGATTTTGAGCCCGTCACCGGGCGCATTCATCAGCCGCCGCCGGTACATCAAACGTTTGCAGGAGCCGGATTCGTCGTCTGTTCCTTTGTCCCGCGTCTTTTCGATTACCACCCGGAATCCATCCCTGCGCCTTACGCCCACAGCAATGTGGATTCGGACGAAGTGCTGTTTTACTCCGCCGGGAATTTTATGAGCCGGAAGGGAATTGTCCCGGAATCGATTACATTGCATCCGGCCGGATTGCCGCACGGTCCCCAACCGGGCAAAGCCGAAGCGTCCATCGGTGTCAAAGCCACCGAAGAACTGGCGGTCATGATTGATACGTTCAAACCGCTGAATTGTACAACAGCCTGTGAAACTGTGGATGATGAACAATACCCGTTTTCCTGGCTTGAAGAGAATTAGGAGATTTCATGCTCATTGATCCCAAAAAACAATCATCCAAGGATTCTTACAAACTCATGGTCGGCTCCATCCTGCCGCGGCCGATTGCGCTGGTGTCCACGCTTTCAAAAGACGGAATTCGCAATCTGGCGCCCTTTTCCTTTTTTATGGGCGTGTGCAGCCGCCCGCCTACGATTGCATTTGCACCGGCCGTTCGTACCGGCGATGTATTAAATAAGGACAGTCTGAACAACATTCGTGAAACGGGTGAATTCGGCGTGAATATCGTGAGTGAAGACTTTGCGGAAAAAATGGTAAAAACCGCTACTGAATTCCCGCCGGATGTAGATGAATACACAGAATCAGGATTGACACCCGTACAGTCAAAGCTTATTAAACCGCCTCTGGTACAGGAAGCCCGCATCCGCTACGAATGCAAACTGGATCGCATTGTGCAGGTGGGCGACGGATTACCCGGTTCCGGTTCTGTTGTGCTCGGAGAGATTGTCATGTTTCACGTGGATGATGATCTGATCTCCGAAGGAAGGATCGATGTCCGGGCTTTGAAAGCTGTTGGACGCATGGCCGGTCGTGACGGTTATTGCCGTACCGGCGATCTGTTTGAAATTGAACGCCGCTGAACCATCACCGCTTTCGTTGGAAGACCTGATCCACCGCTGCCAGACCTTCGGAAACGTGGCGCCGGAGGAATACATGGTTCCCTTCCCGAATCTTGGTTCTCTTCTGGAAGGGCGATTAATTAAGGATCGCGGCAAAGTCTTTGTCCAAAATCCCAGGCTCAACGTCGCTGAATTTTACAATCGTGTCCAACAATATCGTCGGTTGCTCCATGATCTTGGCGTTCGCTCCCAATCAAAAGTTTCAATCGGGCATCTAACATTCCCAGAAAATGCCCAAGCCGCATTTGCGGTCTGGTTTTTGGGCGGAATAGTGGTCTTTGGCGCGAAAGCCGGCACAATCGCCGATGTGACCCTTTCGAAAGAAACGGCTTTACCTAAATATTCTGAAGATGCTGCTCTCCCAAATCCCAAACCCCGACTGGAAGCGGATGCAGTTTGGCAAATCAACGGTGACCGAATCATTCGACTCAGTCATTACAACTGTCTGGTCAACACCTACGCGCTTCGGCGAATGCTGAATCTTCCGCGGGATAGTCATGTCTGGTATGAATCTGAGACGATGGATATGGTCGGGTTTATACTGAATGTTCTTCTCCCACACTATGGCGGTTACAGTGTGGATAAAGAGAATCCTACCGTACGGTTTGGCGATTCCCCTGTATCCGATGTCCAAATTCGAAGGCAGTGGACCTCCCTTGAAAACACAGATCCCCAGTCGCTCTATGTTTTACCGGAGCACACTGCTTTTGTGGCATTGGGAAAAAAGGTCTTTCCTTTCCTGGACTTTGAGGTTCATCCGAAAGGAATCCAACTCAGCGGTCCGGCGGTGATGAATGGCTACACTGATGAAGCGCTAACCCGGAAAGTTTGTACCGAATCCGGTCTGCAATTACCGTTTCCTGCCATATAGTTTTTATCTGATTATATCAAAATTATATAGTTAGTATGCCTCTGTTAAACGTACTTATAATTTTATCTCTCATAATATTAGCGCTTAGCAATTTCACTTTTTCCCGGCCTGGTTTTTGACGTTTAAAAAACAGATTTAATACAATAGGAGCACAAAATGAAGAAAAGTCACTTACTCATCAATGTAACGCTTGCCGCCGGATTCATCTGGTCACCGGTCCTGTTACTGGGACAAGTGGATTCAACGATGATCGAGAAGCAGGTGGAAAAGGCCACGTTGGATGTTCAGGTACAAATGAATGACATTCAAAAACAACTGGAAGAGGCGAACAAAGAGATGGAAAAGGCCGGTCAACATTTAAATATGAACTTGGACATTGGTATAACCAATGATCAGAAATTGCAGTTGGGGCTTTATTTGGAGGATATAGACTTCCAGGAAGCTTATGAAAAGCATTATCCCTACAATTACGGTGTATTAGTTAGCGGCGTCGTTAACGGTGGAAATGCAGAACGAGCCGGAATCGTGAAAGGCGACATCATCATGGAATTCGATGGCGAAAAGGTTCGCTACGAAAACCACCTCACGTCGCTCCGCGATACAAAAACTTACGGAGATACTGTGACGCTTACCCTTTTCCGGAACGAAAACATTATCGAACGGTCCCTGACTTTCAGTCCTCCGGCGCCAAAAACCGAAGTGACCAAGAACGGAAAAGTCATTTTGAAGAAGCAAAAATTATTCCCGGGTTACGGTGGCGGCGGTCCCATGGCAACCTTTGTCGACTTCAAATTCCCTGTCGTCAGTGATCTCTTGGAAATAAACGGTTTTGCCCGGTTAGATAACTCCACAATCACTTATTACGGTGGATACGGAATGGGAAATGTCAGCCATGGTCTCTTTATTGGTGGTGGCGGCGCCGGATTCACCATGGAACAACAGATCCCGCGTAGTGACGGAACCGGTTTCAAAAGTTATACCCTGAATTCCGGTTATGGCGGTGCCATGGTTCACAAGAAAAAAGCATTGTTCACCAAGAAACTGGTACTTGATTTTGGTGTGATGATCGGCGGCGGTTCCACGGACCTCACCATTGCTTCCACAGACGGAGATATTACCTGGAGCAGTAATGTTGAAACGATGGATAGTCAATCGTTCACATTCAAAAAAGATTATTTTGTATACCAGCCCACCATCGGCGCATTGATCCGGATAACCGATTGGTTCGGAATTGATGCTAATGTGGGTTATTTGGGGACGTATTCCAAAAACAACGAATGGAAAGATGCAAATTTCGATTTTTCCGTCGATGGCGGAAACCCGGACATACTTAATAGTATGTCATATACAGTTGGTATCTGGTTCGGATACTAATTTACCCTCCACACGTCCCCGGGGTTGCGGCGAACGACTCCGGGGACTTTTTCTATTCTAACATTCCAAATGCAATAACCCCTATATTTGATTATGGAACCCAATATCTTCTCGGTTCTTTTCAACAAAACCATATCCATCGTAATTACGTTGGGAACTTTGTTTTACACGTCTGTCACCGGCGTTTCGCCGAAGATGAATGTCGTCCAGGTATCTTCCAAAGGATCCCTGGTTGTGGTCTCTTCCCAAATTCAGAATTGCTTTTCGGAAGATTTCGATAAAATTCTCTCCTCCGGCGCTGATGTAAAACTTCATTTTCAATTACAACTGTATGATCTGGATTCTCCCCTTCTTCCGGAGGAATCACGTACCCTAACCAAAACCTTTGTCTGTTCACTGTTGGATCATACCTACCATGTCTCGTTGTCAGGTGTTACCGAATCTGATGAAGAACTGGAATTCGATGAAGCGCGATCGAGCTGGGTGCAACTTTTTGAATTCCCGATTGCAAAATTTAATGATTTAAAACCGGGAAAACGCTATGCCGTATCGGTGACCGCCTGGCTGGACAAGGTCCGAGTTATGGGTAAAGAAGAACCGTTGAACCTGATGGTGTATTGGAAAGGGATTAAACCGGTTGCCACTTCGGCGCCGTTCACACGTGATCTGTTAAAACAATGAAACGCTACATTCCCAGTTTCCAGGTTCAAATTATCCTGTTGGTTTTATTTCTGTTGATCAATGCTGTTTTATTCTATCGCAATTATTTTCTGGAAAATCTAACCAATTTCACCACCGGTGTGGAATCCCTGGATCTGGAATCTCATATTACAAAACTACACACGGACTACACAGATAAGCTGCCGGTTGAGGATCAAAAGGATTTCCGGCAGGATGTTGAATCGCTCTTGGAAGCGGAACACCAAATCGGTTTGTCCCGGGATTTATTCCGGAAGGATATCGAACTTTATTCTTACTTTATTTTTGTTTTTCTCTCATTGGCGGCGCTGACATTGTTTTTCCTCAGTTTCAGCCTGATTAGCCGTCCGCTGAAGCGATTGCAACTTGCCGCCGCATCATTGGCTGCCGGTGACTGGTCGATCCAAGTCCGTGAAAACCGGTTTTCACCTTTGAATGATCTTATCGTTTCCTTCAACAGGATGGTGACCGAACTGGAATCCGGGCGGAATAAGCTGGTCCGGGCGGAGAAGGAATTAGCCTGGCGTGAAATGGCACGCGTCATGGCGCACGAGATTAAAAACCCGCTGACCCCCATCCGCTTGTCCTTGGATCGGTTGGAGACCAAGTACAAGGAAGGATCAGATCAAATCCAGGATATTCTGGAGCGAGTTTTGAGTGTAATCCGCGAGGAAGTAACCAACCTCCAGACTTTGGCGGGAGAATTTTCGCAATTTGCCCGGTTACCCGAAGCGGAACTCCGTCCGCTGGAATTGCATCATTTCCTGAACGATATTTTAGAACCGTATCGTTCTTCCGCGGATATTCAATATCAATTTTCCAATGAGCCGCTCACCCTATTGGCAGACCGGATTCAGTTTAAACAGGTGATTGTCAATCTCGTACAAAACGGCATTCAGGCATCCGGAGAATCTCCGGTGATCACCCTGACCACAGAAAAAGACGGAAACCAGGTTAAGATCGGTATTGCCGATAAAGGGAAAGGAATTGAGCCGGATCAACTGAACAAGATTTTTGAACCCTACTATACGCGCCGGGAAAAGGGAACCGGATTGGGTTTGGCCATCGTGAAACGGATTGTTGAAAATCACAATGGAACCATCCAGGTGGAAAGCGAACCGGGTAAAGGCTCTGTGTTTATGCTTAGATTTCCGCTTAGCCAAGCGATAAAGGAGACCGGGAAAAAGTGAAAATTTTAATTGTAGATGACGAACGTAATATTCGCCTCACCCTAAAAGATATTCTAAACGATGAAGGCTGTGATTGTCACACCGCTAACTCAGGAGAAAAAGCACTGGTTTCCCTGGAAAGCGAACGGTTTGACATGATGATCCTGGATGTGCGCTTGCCCGGAATGGATGGTCTTCAGGTTTTGGATAATGCATTAAAAGCTGACCCCAATCTGGATGTACTCATGATTTCCGGCCACGGAACGATTGAAACCGCCGTAGACGCGGTCAAAGCCGGCGCCTACGATTTCTTAGAAAAACCACTATCCATGGCCAAGGTGATCAATTCCGTTAAAAATATTCGCGAGAAACGAACGTTGCAACGGAAAGTGGAAGCCGGCGCCGATCTGGATACCTTGAAATTCCAGTTGGTAGGTAATTCAACGGCCATGCAGCAATTGAAGGCTGTTATCCATCAGGTGGCGCCCACTGATTCCAAAGTGCTCATTACCGGTGAAAGCGGAACAGGTAAGGAGTTGGTGGCTCAGGCCATTTTTGCCCAGAGCAAACGCGCGGATCAACCGTTCATCAAATTCAATTCAGCGGCGATTCCAACCGAACTGGTGGAAAGCGAGTTGTTCGGACACGAAAAAGGCGCCTTCACCGGAGCAGATTCACGGAAAATCGGGAAACTGGAATTGGCCGACAAAGGTACGCTATTCCTGGATGAAATCGGTGACATGGGGCCCGGCGCCCAGGCAAAAATATTACGTGTGATCCAGGAAGGTACCTTTGAACGCGTGGGCGGAAATAAAACATTGTCCATCCAAACCCGTGTCATTGCCGCTACACATAAAGATCTTGAGAAAATGGTTAAGGAAGGGTCCTTTCGGGAAGATTTGTTTTATCGACTCAACGTGATCCCGATTGAAATTCCGCCTCTCCGGGATCATCCGGACGATGTTCCTGATTTGATCGCCCATTTTCAAAAACTGTTTTCATTGCAGCATAACTTTACCGCCAAAACCTTTTCCCCCGGTGCAATTTCATTGTTGCAGACTTATTCATTCCCCGGCAATATCCGGGAATTGAAAAATCTTATTGAGCGTTGCCACATTTTAATTTCTGAAAATAAGGTCACGCGCGACAATCTTGCGCCATTTTTTGCAAATGTAAAATCCGAAGTAACTTTGCCTGAAGGAGAGACTTTTAAAGCAGCCCGGCTGGAATTCGAAAAACGTTTCTTAAAACGGCAATTGGAACGGGATAAATGGAATATTTCCGCAGCGGCGAAGCACCTGGGATTGCATCAACCTAATCTATCCAGAAAGCTTAAAGAACTGGGACTTGAACCGGAAGCCTGACCGGTTATTCCCAAAAAATTTCCATACCCTGAGCCGGACGCCAACTTGACTCGGGCTCAAAAGTTTTCCACAAAAGCGCCGATATTTTTCGGATCAACGTAAAGCCCTCATTGTCCAAACCCCAACTGGTATCCTCCTGATTTTTAGTCATAATACAAAATACATAATCACCATGGGGCGCATTGACCATGACCACTTCTGACCGCGCTTCATCCACCGCACCCTGTTTAGAGGCAGCTTGTACGGTCGGAGGAATTTGAGACAAGGCGATTCCGTCCCAGTAACTACGGCATAAATACCGGTACAAATCTTCACTGATCCGTGGTGAAATAATTTCCCCTTTCCTTAACCTGATCAGGAATTGCGCCATTTCCCTCGGTGTGGACTGCCCCCAGCCATACACTTCATGATCCTCTTCCCGTCCCATTGTCCGGGAGTTCATGCGAGTTTCATTCCATCCATTGTCGTTCAACCAGGTGTTGATTGTGGTCCCTCCTCCGGCCAGTTTCTGCAACCACAGGCTGGCATAGTTATCGCTAAAGGTTAGACTGTGTGCCAGGAGTTTTCCGATCGAGATGTTTTCCCCATCGGCAAAGCGGGAAACAGCATCATCCCCTTTCCAGGGATAATTGATAGAATCATGAAAAAAGATTAATGTGCTGTCCAGGGACAGTTCACCTTTTTCGATGCGGTTGAACACGTTGATCGCGATAGGGATTTTGATCATGCTCGCCGTGGGAAATAGTGTGTCAGCATTGATTTCCACGGTAAGTCCGGTGTTCAGGTTTTGAACATAAATCCCCACTCGACCGTGAAATCCATCGGTGAGCTTTTCCAGGGAAACTTTCAGTTTTTCCGGAGACGGGTTATTGGAAGCAGAGTAGGCATAACCGATCAAAACCATGATTGTTACCAGTCCCAACACATATTTTATGGTATTTCTTTTCATAGACTTTTCCGTGAATATTAGAGCAAAAGATACATACGAATAACGAGATCGCTCCCAAGAATTAACTGTAATTTATTTAATTATTTCTTAATCTCGTTTTTATCCTTTTGTATCCCCGCTATGCCATTAATTATGGAAAATCATTACAATAATCCTTGCCCTGCCACTCACTCAATAAGGAAATTTATCAATGCCCTCAGCTAATTTTGATATTCGGTTACAATTAACCGGGATGGACCATGCCGGACTGGAAGCGGTTTGCACCGAACTGGATGAACCGACTTATCGCGCCGATCAGCTTTTCCAATGGATATATCGACATCAGGTAGATTCATTTGAAAAAATGGACAACCTGCCGCAAACCTTCCGGCAAACACTTTCGGAACGTTATACACTCCGAAATCTGACACTTAAACACACAACTGATTCAGAAAAGGGTGGCACCCGGAAATTCCTGTTTTCCACAGCGGATGAAAAACTTCTGGAATCCGTACTCATCCGGGATGGGAACCGCCGAACTTTGTGTGTTTCCTCACAGGTTGGTTGTGCGTTGGATTGTACATTTTGTGCTACTGCTTCCATGGGATTTCTAAAAAACCTGTCGGCGGGAGAGATTGTGGAACAATATCTTCAGGTTCAAAATCAGATTCAGGATCGAATCACCAACATTGTCTTTATGGGCATGGGGGAGCCTTTTATTAACTATACGCGAGTTATTCGGGCGGCTTATCTGCTCAACGATACCGACGGCATAAATATTGGTGCCAGGAAGATCACTATCTCGACATCCGGAGTGGTCCCAAAAATCCGGCAATTCACCACTGAAGACCATCGCTTTAAACTGGCGATCAGTCTGAACGCTTCCTCTGATACCATCCGTTCGGAGATCATGCCGATCAATCGAACCTATCCGCTGGAAGAACTTTTGAACGCTGCACGCGATTACGCTTACCGATCAAGCAATCGGATTACCTTCGAATATGTACTGTTGAACAAGATAAATGATGCTCCAAACGACGCCCGGCGATTAAAATCGCTGTTGTCCGGATTTTCCTGCAAAGTCAATATCATTCCATATAACGAAATCGGTGGCACTTACCAAAGACCGCCCCGGGAACGAATTGATGCCTTTTTAGGTGAGCTGGCTGATGCATCGTTTACGGTCACCGTTCGCTGGAGCGGTGGTGACAAGATCAAGGCCGGTTGCGGACAATTAGCCGCGGAGGCGCTGGCATGACCCATAAAGCGATCGTAGAAAACGCTGCCCGAATCGTCAGGGAACAAACAGTTTGTCAACCTGCTATCGGATTGATTCTGGGTTCCGGTCTGGGTGATTTTGCTGCACAGGTCAAGGATGCAAAAAGAATTCCATATCAGTCTATCCCCGGGTATCCGCGCACGTCTGTCAAGGGACATGTCGGTGAATTTGTGGTTGGCCGGGTTGAGGACGTTTGTGTCATATTGGCCAGGGGACGTTTCCATTGGTATGAAGGTCATCCGATCGAGACAATATCATTACCGGTTCAGGTTTTCCACGCCATGGGTGTACAACGATTAATCGTGACCAATGCCGCCGGATCAACCCGAAAAGAAGTATTCCCCGGCACGATGATGTTGATCAACCGGTTTATTGATGCCACTTATCAAAATGGGCCGAATCCTAAAATCTATCAAGGTAAACCATGGGTTAGTGAACACTGGTTGGAACAAGCACAACATTTGGCCGGAGATATGAACCTTTCCGTAACCACAGGCGGCTATTCATGGTCCACCGGGCCGTCTTATGAAACTCCGGAGGAAATTCATTATTTACGCGAATATGGAACGGATGCCGTGGGAATGAGCACGCTTCCGGAGGTGTTGATTGCCGCAGAACTTGGACTCACTTCACTGGCCATTTCCGCTCTGACAAACTATGCCGCCGGGATCAGTCAGGATCCGTTAACGCATGATGAAGTCATTGAAACAGCTTCAAAATTGAAGCCGGGATTCGAAGCCTGGATCAAAGCCATTATTAAATCCACCACTTCTCAGTAAACAAAAAGGAGCCCTCTTGCAAATTTTACCTGAAATCCGGAAACTGGAATCGGAAATCATTGAAACCCGGCGGGATATTCATCAACATCCCGAACTGGCGTTCGAGCTTCCCCGCACATCCGGATTGGTGGCTGATCGTCTTAAATCACTGGGAATAGATGTGGAAACCGGGATTGGCAAAAGCGGTGTTGTCGGACACTTGTATGGAAGTGAACCGGGGCCGGTTATCGCGCTCCGGGCGGACATGGATGCTTTGCCAATTCAGGAAACAGGAGAACTCCCATTTAAATCCATTACGGAAGGTGTGATGCATGCCTGCGGGCATGACGGGCATACCGCAGCATTGTTGGGAGCGGCGAAAGCGCTGGCCGGGTTGAAGGATCAATTTAAGGGTGAAGTGCGGTTTATTTTCCAACCGGCTGAGGAAGGCGACGGTGGAGCCAGGTATATGATTGCTGACGGTTGTTTAAAAAATGTAGATGAAATATATGGAATGCATTTGTGGAATTATCAGCCTTACGGCGAAGTGGGGGTCCGCCCGGGTCCGATCCTGGCGGCTGCGGATATTTTTGAATTGACGCTAACGGGCGTTGGCGGTCATGGGGCCGCACCACAGGGAACGGTGGACGCTGTTGTCGCTGCTTCGGAATTTATTCAGGCTGTTCAATCGATTGTGAGCCGGAATATCAATCCGCTTGATAATGCAGTGGTTACGGTGGGTACAGTGGATGCCGGGCACAGTTTCAATATTATCGCGGATCACGCCAAACTTACGGGAACGGTACGAGCGTTTACGGAATCCAATCGGCAATTGATCAAGCAACGGCTGAGAGAAATTTTATCGGGTTTGGAAGTCATGTATGGTGTGCGCTCAGAATTAAATTATGAAGATGGTTACCCGCCAACGATCAACGCGGAAGAACCGACCAGGCATCTAATCCATGCGGCCCGTAAAATCGCCGGTGATGGTGTTGGCGATCCATATCTGTCCATGGGCGGTGAGGATTTTGCGTATTATCTCCATCATGTTCCCGGTTGTTTCTTTTTCATCGGTTCGGCTCCTGGCGATCAGGAGTTGGGTTCTGTTCCGCATCATTGTTCCCATTTCAATATTGATGAACGAGCACTTTTAGTTGGTTCCAGTATCTTCGTGCAATTGATTCGGGATCGATTGGGACAATCGACTTAGGCAACCATCCAGAATGGGGTGGAAGCAAGGATTAAAAGCAGGACTAGCGGGATCCAGGAATCGCCGCGATGTGTTCTGTGAGTTTTCGATGTAGTTTTCATTTTCATTCTCCTTTGTTAGGTGTTTGGTTTAGAGAGTTCAAAGAGCGTGCCAAAACCGTTATTATTCGTTAAGTCTTTAATTATCTTCATTTATCTCTTTTTCAATTTAGTGTTCTTACTCAGGTAATTTTCATCATTTCGATATGGTTCATATCAAAACGATATGGCTATAAGACCCGGATTTTGGGGAAAGGTTGTACAGAAAGAAAAGGTCAATTGAGAACACAGATTAAACGTTTTAAAGATACCATTCGGCAGTAGCCGGATTGCATCTTTTCCACAAAAAGGAACTTCAATGTCTCCCTATTTATGCTGGAGCTCGCATATCGTCGGGATCAGGCCTGGATAGGTTGATTATCTAATCCTTACAAACAAATTATAGCAAGCCGTCTCAAAGTCGGCGGATTGTTTTGTGGCTCATTATGTTTATTTTTAAAGCTATTCCGATAAAACCGGTTCAGCGCTTTAATTTTACTATAATTTTTATCAAGCGTTTAATTCAAATTCATAGGTATTAAAGATGCGGATTCTCAGAAGGGTTCACATCTTCTCCGCAAAGAATCAAGGGGATCTCAAATGAAATCATGGACAAAGGAATTGTGGATGGAAATTCCGCAACGAATGGATCTTGTCAACATTACGCGGGACGTTGAGCTGGCTGTTCGCGAAAGTAACATTAAAGAGGGGTTGTGCCTGGTGAATGCCATGCATATCACTGCATCCGTGTTTATCAATGATGATGAACCCGGACTGCACCAGGACTACAAAATGTGGCTTGAAAAGCTGGCGCCGTTTGATCCCAGTCCGGAGCGCTACCATCACAATCGCACCGGCGAAGATAATGGGGACGCGCATCACAAGCGGCAGGTTATGGGTCGGGAAGTCGTTGTAGCTATTACAGAAGGGAAGTTACACTTTGGTCCCTGGGAACAGATTTTTTACGGAGAATTCGATGGCCGGCGTAGAAAACGGGTTCTGATTAAAATTATTGGAGAATAAGTCGATAAGAATAATAGAGATGCAGATGAAATCTGATAACTACCATCGATCCGCAAACCTGGCGACGCTGGGTTTTTTACTTGCTAAAGCATTCAAAGAATTGTTTGAACCGGGCCGTCAACTGGTGATCGAACATTCCTTTGGTGACGGGTATTTTTGTCACGAAGCCCATTACCAGCCGATCAGCGATCGGGAAGTACGATTGCTTCAACACACCCTTGAAATGTGGATTGACAATATTCAGCCCATCCGGTTTATGGAAAAATCCCGGGAAGAAGTACTCTCTTTTTTCCAGCGTATTCAATCCATTAGTAAACAGGAAGTAGCCCGAAAGTGGCCTGGTGATTCAATTCCGATCATTCTATTCGAGAATTACTGGGACGTGATCGTAGAGCCGATTTCCCCATATAAGACAAACCTCCGACCGTTCGAACTTCGGCCCTATGACCATGGTTTTCTGCTCAGGCACGGTATCCCCGGTGAAACCGATATGCCGCCATTCGTGGATCGCCCACGTCTGTTCTCGATCCTGGAGGAACGGGAAACATGGAGTCAGGCTCTTGGAATCCGTACGGTTCATGACTTGAATGAAGTTGTCCGTCAGGGAGATTATCAGGAACTACTTTGGGCAGCGGAGGGACTCCAGGAAAAGAAATTGGGCCAGATCGCCGACCAGTTGGTAACCGGCTTCCCGGAGCGCCGAATCATTTGTGTTGCCGGACCATCCTCATCCGGAAAGACCACTTTTGCCAAACGGCTCTGTATTCAGCTGCGTGTAAACGGGTTTTATACCCTCCCCATTTCCATGGATGATTTTTACCTGGCCCGGGACAAAATTCCGTTCGGACCGGATGGAAAACAAGATTTCGAAACGCTCACTGCTTTAGACACTGAGTTGATGGGAAAACGGGTATCTCAATTATTGGATGGAAAACCAGTCCCGGTCCGAAAATATGATTTCACCAAAGGCGTGGGCGTGGACAACGGTGAAACACTGTCACTTCGGGATCGTGAGTTTATTTTGCTGGAGGGTATCCACGGGCTGAATCCGGATTTTATCGCCAAACTTGGCGCCGACCGAGTTCAAAAAATCTATATTTCCCCAATCACGACCATGAATATTGACGCACAGCACCGGGTATCCACATCGGATAATCGGTTGCTGCGCCGGATGATTCGCGACTACCAGTTCCGGAGTTATTCTCCGGAGGAAACGATCAGTCGCTGGGATGCAGTAAGAAAAGGTGAAGAAGAGCACATCTTCCCCTACCAGGAAGAAGCGGATGCCATGTTTAATTCTTCGTTGATTTACGAATTATCGGTGCTGTCCGGAAAAGTGTTGCCGCTCCTTAAGGATGTGGACGGCTCCGATGTGATCGCGGAAAAGGCGGATTTTTTATATCGCTTTATGAGCTTTTTCGAACCCATTGATCCGGAGTTGGTCCCCGGTATAAGTCTGCTCCGGGAATTTATTGGTAAAAGCGGTTTTTCGTATTAGAGACTAATAACCGTCAGCAGCGTTCTCGCCACGAATATCGGCGCCGCCGTATAAACCGTCCTTTTTGATCCGAATCGCATTGACCTGGCCTATATACTCCCAGGTATAAGGCACCAATTTATGCCCCATTGATTCCAGCTTGGTTTCTACGTCTTTGGATACACTGAATGGCTCGGTCATAATCACATCCGGCAACCACTGGCTGTGTATCCGCGGTGCACAAACGGCCTGCTCCACATTCATGTGATACACAGCGCAGTTCAGGATTACCTGCATAACGCTGGTGATAATGGTTGATCCACCGGGCGTACCCACAACAAGCCAGGGATAGCTGTTTTTCAAGACAATTGTGGGCGTCATGGAACTGAGCGGACGTTTGCCAGGCTGAACTGCGTTGGCTTCATTCCCGACGAGACCATATACATTCGGCACACCGGGTTTAGCCGCAAAGTCGTCCATTTCGTTGTTCAGGAAAAAACCGGCACCCGGAACCACGTAGCCACAACCAAAACTGGTATTCAGAGTGGTAGTGACGCTAACGGCGTTGCCCTCTTTATCCACCACAGAAAGGTGTGTTGTCTCACGTCCTTCATATTGGCTTGGTTTCCCGGCGAAAACCTGGCTGCTTGGTGTGGCCGTATCCGGAGAAATGGTGGCAAAACGATCCATGGCGTAGCGCTTGGATGTAAGAACATAAAGAGGGACATCCCAGAAATCCGGATCGCCCATGTGTTCGGCCCGGTCGGCATAGGCGCGGCGTTCCACTTCCGTGAGATAATGAATGTATTCGGATGAATTCCAACCCAGACTGTCCAGAGGCACTTCTTCCAGCATATTGAGCATCTGGATCAAAAGCGTGCCGCCAGAGCTGGGCGGCCCCATGGAGACGACTTCCAGACTGTCGAAGGTTCCCCGAACAGGATCGCGGTATTTGGACTCATACTTCGCCAGGTCGTCTTTTGTGATCAACCCGCCATTGGAGGACATTTCATCGGCAACCATGTCCGCTACTGAACCGGAATAGAATCCATCCCGGCCATATTTGGCAATATGCTTCAGAGTCTTGTACAAATCCTTTTGAACCAGTTTATCTCCGGCTTGCCAGGGTTTTCCATCGGACCGAACAAAGATTTCGGCAGCGGCCGGACTGCGCATAAAGTAGTCATGGAAATAATTCAATATGTGTGCAAAATGATCGGAAATGATGAACCCTTTTTTTGCCAGATGCATGGCCGGAGCCAGAATTTCCTTCCGGGATAAATTTTGGGAACCATAGTCTTTCAATACTTTGAGCAGACCGTCCACACTGCCCGGTACACCGACGGCCAAACGGGTGTAAAGTGACCGGCCCTGGGCTACATTCCCGGCCGTGTCCAAGTACATATCACGGAAAGCTGCCGATGGCGCCATTTCCCGGAAATCCAGCGAAAAGTCGGTACCATCGCGAAGATGAGCGACCATGAATCCGCCGCCGCCGATATTCCCGGCTTGCGGATAGGTTACGGCCAGAGCGAAAGCTGTGGCCACAGCAGCATCTACCGCATTCCCGCCTTTTTTCAGTATATAAATCCCGGCTTCGGAGGCCAGATCGGTTGCCGAAACGACCATTCCGTTCTGTGAGTGAACCGGGTCCGGGGAAGCGCCCCAAAGCGACACAAGTGAAAAGGAAATACACTGCAGGAAAACAATTATTTTTTTATTCATCAGCGAAAATTTCTATGGTTGGTTCCGAATGATTCATGTACACGCCCCGGTACATTCCGGGAGTATTAAACGGCAGGGCAACATGACCCTTGGCGTCCAGGGCAATGAGTCCGCCCTTGCCCCCCAGGTTTTCCAGGGTGTCAAAGATAACGTAATGCGCGGCTTCTTTCAATGATTCTCCCAGCAATTCCATTCTGGCGGACAATTCATAAGCAGAGACGGCTCGCAGAAACGCTTCGCCATCCCCGGTGCAACTGACAGCGCAGGTGCGGTTGTCAGCATACGTTCCGGCGCCGATGACCGGCGAATCGCCGATACGGCCCGGTTGTTTGTTTGTCATCCCGCCGGTGGATGTGGCCGCAGCGAGATTTCCGTCTCTATCCAGCGCGACGGCTCCCACCGTGCCGTAACTTTTGCCCGCCTCCTTCTTTAATGCATCTTGCCAGGCTTTCCGGCGGTGCGGCGTATCAAAGTAAGACGGCTCAACCAATTCCAATCCCAGGGAGGCGGCCAAAGCATCGGCGCCGTCACCACCGTACATGACATGGGGTGTTTCTTCCATGATCTTCCTGGCCAGCCGAACGGGATTCTTCACTCTGCGGCAAGCGGCCACTGCGCCTGCATTCCGTGATAGTCCATCCATAATCGATGCGTCCAATTCGTGGGTCCCATCGTGACTGAAAACCGACCCTTTTCCGGCATTGAACAAAGGAACATCTTCCAGCGCAACTACAGATTCTTCTACCGCGTCCAGACTGCTTCCGCCTTTATCCAAAATAGCATATCCCAAATCCAGTGCATGTCGGACAGCGTTCCGATAACGCACTTCCATCTCCGGGGTCATTTTTTCACGGAGGATAATTCCTGCGCCGCCGTGAATCACCAAACCAAATGGTGATCCGTGAGACTGCAAGGTTTGGCTGGGATCAGTCACGAAATGCTGTCCCCCTAATCCATATTATTTTATAATCCAACCCAAACCGAAACGGTCGCTCTTACCGCCGGGATTGCAGTTTCGCCAGCAGGCGCAATAATTCAAGGTAGAGCCAGATCAGTGTGACCAGCAGTCCAAAGGCTCCGTACCATTCCATATATTTTGGTGCTCCCATTTCAGCACCTTGCTCGATAAAATCAAAGTCCAAAACCAAATTCAGGGCAGCAACGACGACCACAATCAGACTGAAGATAATTCCGAACCCGGAATTACTGTAAATCACCGGAACGCCGACACCAAACATTCCCAAAACAAAACTGATAATGTAGACAAAAGCGATTCCGCCGGTGGCGGCAAAGACACCCAGTTTAAAGTTCTCCGTTGCTTTGATCAGACCGGATTTATAGGCCAGGAGTAAGGCGCCAAGCGTTCCAAATGTCAGGAAAACCGCTTGATTTACAATCCCGGGATATTGGGCTTCAAAAATGCGTGAAAGACCGCCCAAAAACAATCCTTCCAAAAGGGCATAAATCGGAACCGTGATGTTCGCAATGTTCTTCTTAAAAATGGTTACAATAGCGGCAATCAATCCACCGAATACACCGACCATCATCAGGCTGCCGGAACGAGGATCACCCCCTGGTAAATTCCATGTATAAATTGCTGTTGTCATCAGTAAGAGCAAAGATAAGGCTGTCTTGTTCACAGTTCCGGAAATGGTCATCGCGGCATCGGCGGAAACCCGGCCAGCATTCCGGAAGATGTCAGCCTTCAGCGCCGGATTACCGGATCGAAAGGAAAGGTGTTGGTTCATCGTCTCACTCCTGTTTACGATAAAAGTCTGTTTCGTATTTCTTCACGGGCCCGATCCGCTGAAATGCGAATCTGGTCCATGGTGTCACGGTCCCGAAGTGTAATGGTTCCATCTTCCATGGTCTGATGATCAACGGTCAACCCGAACGGCGTTCCCGCTTCATCCTGACGGCGATAGCGTTTGCCGATGGAACCACCGGCATCGTAAAAACTACTGAATTCCTGTTGCAGGTCGCTAACAATCGCTTGTGCCTTTTCCGCCTGTTCCCCCTTGCTCACCAATGGAAAGACAGCACAGGTAATCGGAGCAATCTGCGGCGCCAGTTTAAGGACGACCCGCTTTTCACCCCGGACTTCCTCTTCCGCATAAGCGTCCACCAGACAGGTAAGAAAAGCCCGGTCCACACCGGCCGAAGATTCAATAACTGCCGGTACAATGTGCGCATTTTGTTGTGAATCAAAATATGTCTGCTTTTTACCGCTGTGTTCGTTGTGTTGATCCAGGTCGTATGTTCCGCGATCGGCGATACCTTCGAGTTCGGACCATCCAAAGGGGAAATTATATTCCACATCGAAACAAGCGCTGGAATAATGCGCCAGCTCGTCATCATCATGGGGACGCAGCCGGAGTTTTTCTTTTCGGATTCCCAATCCGATGTACCAGTCCAATCGTGCTGCCGACCAATAATCCAGCCATTTCTGATTCTCATCAGGCTGGATAAAGAATTCCATCTCCATTTGTTCGAATTCCCGGGTGCGGAACAGGAAATTGCCCGTAGTAATCTCATTGCGAAAGGCTTTACCGATCTGGGCGATTCCAAACGGTAGTTTCTGGCGGCTGGTGGTCTGTACATTGGCAAAATTGACGAAAATACCCTGGGCAGTCTCCGGCCGCAAATAGGCGATCTCCCCCGAATTTTCCACCGGCCCGATGGCGGTTTTGAACATAAGGTTGAATTGACGGGGTGATGTCCAATCGCCCACTTCACCTGAAAATGGATCGCGGACTCCGGCTGACTTTAGCAGGTCGCCTCCGTCGTCTTTTCTGCCATTCAGAGCAGCAGTGAGGACCTGGATTTGTTGTTCCCGTTCACGATCGGGCGATAATTCAATCAGCAATTGACCGGCCAGTTCAGTCAGTACTTTATCTTTCTGTTCATTCAATAAATGGTCCAACCGATAGCGCTTCTTCGACTTTCGGTTATCCACCATTGGATCGTGGAAATTTTTCACATGACCACTGGCTTCCCACACATTTGGAAGCATAAAAATAGAGGCATCCATGCCCACCACATTTTCTCGGGATGTGACCATGTATTTCCACCAGGAATCCTTGATCTTCTTCTTCATTTCCACACCCAGGGGACCGTAATCCCAGGTAGAGGCCATACCGCCGTAGATTTCAGAACTTTGGAAAATGAACCCCCGACGTTTGCACAGGGATACAATATTTTCAATCGATTTCAGGTCCATATGTCCTCAAGTTGTATTTATATAAGGTCAAAAAAGGATTAACTGTCGAAGTCTTTTAATTCCTTCTCAATCTCGTCATCAAACGGTGTGGCGCCCTTTTCCGCATCTACTTTTCCCGGCTCTTTCTTTGGCGTTCGAATAAACACAAATAATATTCCCAGTCCAATGAGGCCAATGGCTACCGGCGTTATCCAGGCCAGCAGGTTAAATCCGCTGGCGACCGGGACAGCCAGGATTCGGGGACCGTAAACACCCACAAAATAATCTTTGATCTCCTGTTCCGACTTCCCGGCGTACACGAATTCCCTAATTTTCCGTTCCATTTCCGCATGACCATGATCATATACGGTTCCGCCGTAACAGCATGGAGCCATCAGGCTTTTTTCCAATTCAACAACCATCGCTTCAGGGTCTTTCGCCATAAGGGAAGTACTCAGAAGAATAATAACGGGTATGATTGCCTTCATTTTCGCCTCGCTTTTCTTCTTTTCTTGGGTGGAGCGGCTTTGCGTTTTTCGATCAGTTCCACGCAGCGCTCCAGGGTAATAGTGTCCGGATTTTCATCCTTCGGTAGGGATGCATTTATTGTACCGTCCGTTACATAAGGTCCGTACCGGCCGTCCTTCAATGTAAGCACATCGCCGGTGTCCGGATGTTTGCCGATCTCCCGCAATGCGACACTGGATTTTCTCCGTTTCTTCAGGAGTTCCACCGCTTGGTCCAATGTGATATCCAGTGGCGTTGTGGGAGCTAAAATTTTGGCGTTTTGTTTTCCACATCGAATATAAGGTCCATAACGACCGAAATCAGCTAAAACAGGTTCACCTGTTTCCGGATGAAGTCCCAGTTCCCGGGGCAGTGATAGCCATTTCAGCGCTTCCGTTAAATCCACATCTTCCGGATTGACCGATTTGGGTAAGCTCCGCCGTTTCTTGGATTCGGCCAATTCCAGATAAGGACCATAACGGCCTGACTTCAGAAAAACCGCCTCGCCCGATTCCGGATCGGTCCCAAGCGGTTCGTCTTCAGCGGAATCATCCAGCAATTCCATCGCCTTTTCAGGTGTCAAATCCCCTAAGGGCAGGTCGAACGGAATGGACTTGGTTTTGTTCCCCTGAGCCAGGTAAGGTCCGTAATGACCGATATTTAACGAAATTCCATCGTCGTTGGCCAGGGGGACGGTACAGGCTTTCCCAACGTCGATATAATTTTCCAATAAATTTTCCAATCCGGCTTCTTTTTTGTCACCCTGCCAAAAATTAGATAAAAACGGAACATAACCCTGATGACCTGACGCAATTTCATCCAGATCGGATTCCATCCGGGCCGTAAATTTAAAATCAATGATGGGCGCAAAATGATTTTCCAAAAGCTGGGTAACTGCAATGCCATGATAAGACGGAACCAGAGCGCCCTTTTGCCTTTGGATATAACTTTTTTCAAACAATTTATCAATGGTGCTGGCATAAGTCGACGGACGGCCAATGCCGATGTTTTCCATCTCCTTCACCAGGCTGGCTTCAGTGTACCGTGCCGGTGGTTTTGTTTCGTGCGAAAGAACGTCCAGCGACTGGCAATCCAAAACATCACCGATTTTGACATCCGGAAGTTGTGCTTCCTCCGATTTACCGTTCTTTCTGCCATACACTTTCAAAAAGCCATCAAATTGCAGAACTTCACCATTTGCTTTGAATCGGGCACGACCTGAATGAATTTCCAGTTGTGTCTGCAATTTTTTTGCCGATGTCATTTGGCTGGCAACGGTTCGCCGCCAAATCATTTCATATAATTTGGCTGCGTCACTTCCCAACGCGGCGGAAACGGTCGCGACCTCTGCAAATCGGGAACCGGCCGGACGTATGGCCTCATGCGCTTCCTGGGCATTCTTCACTTTGGTTTTGTATTGATGCGCCTTTGCCGGTAAATATTTCGATCCAAATGTTTCCTGAATGAGCGTTCGCGCTCCGGAGAGCGCTTCCGCGGAAAGTGTGGTTGAATCGGTACGCATATAGGAGATAAAACCGGATTCATACAGGGTTTGCGCCAATCGCATGACTTTTTTCGCCGAACCAAACCGGCGAACACCGTCTTGTTGCAGGGTGCTGGTTGTATAGGGAGGCTTGGGATTAACTGTTTTCGGCTTGGTGTCCTTTTCCTTCACTTCCCACGGGCCCGATTCAATTTCTGTTTTCAAAGTATCCGCGGCTTGTTTATCTAGATGTAACGCTTTATTGGATTTTAACATTCCAGTCTTGGAATCGAAATCCTTGCCGTCCGCAATTTTTTGATCATCCACGCGGGACAAAGTTGCTTTAAAGGTTTCATGAGCTCCGGTGGCTAACTGAGCCTCCATATCAAAATAATTCGCTTTGCGGAAGCGCATCCGTTCCCGCTCGCGCTCAACCACCAAACGCAATGTTGTAGATTGAACCCGTCCGGCAGAAAGACTTCCTTTCACCCAGACAATGTTCTTTCCCAGCGTCCGCCAGAGTTTTGGCGATACCTGGTAGCCCACCATTCGGTCCACCAACCGCCGTGCCATTTGGGCTTCCACCAGGTTTTCATCGACGGTTGTCGAAGCGTTTAGCGCTTCTTTAATTGCTTGGGGTGTAATCTCATTAAAACGCACGCGGTGCGGATTGAGATCGGAAATTTCCGCGGCAATATGTGCGGCGATGGCTTCCCCTTCCCGGTCCGGGTCTGTTGCAATATAAACGGTTCCGGCTTCCCGGGCGGCTTGCTTCAATTCCTTGAAAAAGGATCGCTTGTCCGGAAGGACGGTCCAGGTTGATTTGAAATCGTTTTCCAGATCGATTCCAAATTCTTTCTTCGGTAAATCCTTCACATGCCCGACGGAAGCTTTGACGGTATACTCTCCGCCCAGGTATTTTTCAATGGTCCGGGCTTTGGACGGAGACTCGACGATAAGGAGTGGTTTTGCGCTCATAATGACCGGGAATTTAAGCCGAATGAATTGAAAGGCAGGAAAATATTGGCAACGTGTAAAAGGTTGGGGAAAACCATACCCGCCACCTAAATTTCTTTATGCTCATGGATGGTCCCCTGCGTCCCGCGATCTTTATCGATCGCCCCAACCGGTTCATTGTTCACGTCGATTTGAACGGAAAGCGAATGACCTGTCACCTGCCCGATCCCGGACGGTTACAGGAGTTACTTTTACCCGGCGCCGAGGTGTGGATCCGTGAGAATAAAAATCCAAATCGCAAAACATCGGCATCCGCAGTATTGGTCAAAGCCGGTACACCCAAACGTAAAGACGGACCCTTCGTTTGTTTGATCTCAGCGCTTCCAAATCGATTTGTCAAAGAATTACTGGAAGCCGGAAAATTACCGGGATTTGAGAAGCGTAAATTGATTCGCCCGGAAATTCCTTTCGGAGATCATCGTTTCGATTTCCTGCTGAACGAACCGGACGGATCACCGTTTTACCTGGAAGTCAAATCTGTCACTTTTGTTGAAAACGGTATCGCCCGTTTCCCTGATGCCGTGACGAAACGGGGAAAGAATCACGCGATGACGCTGGCAACCATTCGCAAAAGCGGCTCCGGGGCCGGAATTATTTTTATCTGCCAACGACCGGATGCCCGGGAATTCCGTCCCATGTGGGACCGCGATCCTAAACTGGCAAAAGCTTTGGTCAATGCAAAAGAAGTCGGCGTGGAGATTCGGTGTTTTACCTGTACCGTCGATCCCAAGAGCATGCAACTTTCCCGGGAAATTCCTGTAAATTTGCGGCCTGAATGAAGTCGCGTTTAAGCCAATTATCACACTACAACCGCTGGCTGGTCCTGTTCTTTTCGCTGATTGCGATTGCGAACTGGTGGTCCTGCGCGGCTATTAAAGCACCACCGGGCGGTCCGGAGGATAAAACGCCGCCACAACTCATCGGTGCAACTCCACCGATTGAATCAACCCATGTCACGGAAACGCATTTCCGGTTTCAGTTTTCGGAATACATCCAGGAGTCCAGCCTCACCGGAGGCGTGACCGTATTTCCCCGGCAAAAAACAGAACCAAAAATCATTTACGATGATGATGCGGTTGAAGTTCAATTGCAAGATACGCTTCAGCCGGAACAGACCTACATTATTACGTTTACGCGTAAGGTCACGGATGAACACAAAGTTCCCTTGGCCGAAGACATCCAGTATGCTTTTAGCACCGGTGCGACGATTGATCACGGTATGATCACCGGACAGGTGACCACCGGAAATGATAATTCCGTTCACCTGTGGAAAATCACCGGGCAAGCTGATTCGTTGTTCTTCACCTTCCCTGATTATATCATCCGTTGCGCAGAAGACGGAAGTTTCCGGTTTCGATATCTTTCTCCGGGAAATTATCGGTTGTTGGCCGTGGAAAAGAACGGCACCGGCGTGCCTTTATCTCCGGGAATCACCGCATACGGTCTTCCGGAAATACTCACGATTCCGGTTCAATCCGATACGGCAGGTCCCTATCCCATCCGATTGCATAAAGAAATCCCGGCGTTACGTGTTCTAAAAGCCGTTCAGTATCCCGGATGGGCCGAAGTGACCTTTAACACCCCGCCCCTTCCTCTACCCAAAGTTTTTTTCAGGGATAGCTTAGATTTTCATTCGATCCCTGATCCCCGGGACAGTTTAAAACTTGTGGTATTTTCCAAAGCATTCCCGGACTCGATCCAACTGATTCCAAAAGGAGCTCCCGAATCGGAGATGCAGAGTGTCCCCCTATCGGCGCCGGAAGAGCCGGACACGAATGCTGTCTCCCTGGTATCACCCGGTACGGCTCTGAATTTTAAACCGGAGATGAACCAGTCACCCACAATCAGGCTGGTTTTTTCCAAACCATTGATCACTCCCATTTCTCCGGCCGATCTTCCGCTGGTCTATAATTCTAAAGACACGACTCTGTTTGAAGCACGGGTAAACCAGGAGTCACCCCTTGTCATTTCTGTGAAACCTTATCACGACTGGCAGCCCAATACGAATTACTTCCTCACTTGTCCCGGCACAAAGTTGTTCGCCCTTGATTCCACCCAATTTAAAGATTCCGTTTTGGTTATCCGGATCAGGACCGGCCCCGAATTAGGTTACGGATCGCTTTCCGGTTCTATCACCGGAGAAATCAACACACCTGTAGGTATCATACTAAAAGCGGCGGAAAAGTCCGGGAAATCCTACCGACAAGTTGTAAATTCCCCATCTGATTTTCACCTGAACGATCTATCTGAAGGTGCCTATTTATTATCGATTTACACTGACCGCGATTCGTCCGGGAATTACACTTACGGACGGGCATTTCCGCCTGCACCGGCGGAATATTTTTTCGATTATCCGGATACAATCAAAATCCGGGCGAATTGGGAAACATCCCTCCAACCTTTTCCACTCCGGGAGCCTTAAATGTATGCTGTAATTATGGCCGGCGGAAGCGGAACACGATTCTGGCCTTACAGCCGGACGTCACGCCCAAAACAATTATTATCCATCCTGGGTGAAACCACCATGCTCCAAATGACGGTGGACCGACTCCGCAAGATCAAGCTGGTCCAGGATATTTTCATTGTGACCCGCAGCGATCTGGCATCCGCAGTCCGTGAGGAAGTTACCGGAATCAATCCCGAAAATATTATTATTGAACCGGAGGGGAAAAATACCGCTCCCTGCATCGGCTTGTCCGCACTAAAAATTCAAAAACTGGATCCAAATGCTGTGATGGGTATTTTTCCCGCTGATCACCTCATCATTGGTCACACAAAATACGCCAAAGCGATCCGGACTGCCGATCACCTGGCGAAAGAAAATCATTCGATTGTGACGATCGGGATCAAACCGTCTTTTGCTTCCACAGCTTACGGATATATACAATTTGACGGAGATGCGGGCGCCGCGTATCCCAATGCTTATATTCTCAAAACATTTGCAGAAAAGCCGCATCAGGCATTGGCTGAGCGATTCATTAAAAGCGGCGATTTTTTATGGAATGCCGGCATGTTCATCTGGAAAGTGGATACTTTATTCTCCAATCTGAAGCAACACATGCCGGAACTGTATGAACATTTGATTGCCATTAAAAAACGGATTGAACAGGAGCAAACATTCGATGATATCTGGAGTGAAATAAAACCGGATTCCATTGATTATGGGCTCATGGAAAAAGTCGTGCAACACTCTTACGTGATTGCAGGTGATTTCCAATGGAATGATCTCGGTTCCTGGAATGCCGTTTATGATGTGGCATCCAAGAAAAAAGACGGGAATGTCATCCGGGGGGACGGTATGGTCCTCTCAGGAGAGAACAATCTCATTCAGACGCAAGAACGATTCACGGCGGTAATCGGACTGGAGAACGTGGTGGTGGTCAATACACCCGATGCAACACTAGTTGCCTCCAAAGACCAGGTGGAATCTGTGAAGAATGTGGTGGAATGGCTGAAAAAAAACGATCGAACGGAATTACTGTAGGCAAAACAACCATCCGGGCAGAAAAACTCGTCGACCATTTTGAAGATCTGGCTGAGCGGTTGAATATTCGCATCATCTACGATCGCGGAAGGTTTCGGGGCGGCGCATGTCTTCTGAAAGAAGAAAAGGTCATTGTGGTTAATCAGCACCGGCCTGTTGAGGAACGGCTCCGAACGTTTGCACTGGGATTTTTAACGCTGGATTTATCCGGAATTTATCTGATCCCTGTTCTGCGCGAATACCTGGATATGATTAAGGACATTCCTCTCAGTTAAACCGGAGGTAAAACTCTTGATTCACACTTTTTTGACGAGGTACACTTCCGGACGTTTTACTGAAAAAATCACTCTATTACAACAACCATTGAACAAGGAATTCACTGATGAAAGATTTTAAATCGGAGCACATTCGCAATTTCGCCTTGGTTGGGCATGGCACCAGCGGAAAGACAATCCTGAGTGAAGCCATGCTGTATAACGCCGGTGAAATCAACCGGATGGGAACCATTGAAGACGGTAATACGGTTTCCGATTATCATCCGTCCGAAATCGAACGAGCCATTTCGGTTCACGCCACACCGCTTTACCTGGAATGGATGGAGCAAAAATTCAATTTTATCGATGCACCGGGAACGTCCGATTTCATTGGCGAGGCTTTAGGCCCCTTAAGCGTAGTGGACTTTGCCGTTGTGACCGTTCATGGTGTAAACGGCGTGGAAGTCGGAACCGAACAGATGACGAAATACATCGACGGTAAAAAAATTCCAAAAGTGCTTGTCGCTACTGCGATGAACAAGGAAAATGCCAATTTTGATAAAATTTTAACGCAATGCCGCGAACGTTTTGGAAATATGGTTTTCCCGCTTCAGATCCCGATCAATCCGGGAATGGGTCTTAATGCGGTTTTGGATGTTTTGCGGAAGGAAGTTGTCACGTATGAAACCGATGGTTCCGGAAAATTCACGGAATTACCGGCGGAAGGCGAGTGGCTGGACCGCGTGAATGAACTGCATGAACAACTTATTGAATATGTGGCCGAAGCCGACGATTCCATGCTGGAAAAATTCTTTGACCAGGGATCGCTCACCGAAGAGGAAATGCGTGCCGGTCTTCATGAGGCTTTCCAAAACCAATCCTTTATTCCCCTTTTCTGCACCGCCGCCTCGGCGAATGTGGGCGTAACACGATTCATGGACTTCCTGGCCAAATACGGTTCCTCTCCCAATGACAGATCTACCATCACTGGTAAAGAACTGGGAACCGACAAGGAGAGAGAAATCAGCCTTACCGGAAGCGAAGCCGTACTGCAGGTTTTCAAAACCATCAGCGAAGCGCATGTGGGTGAGTTGACCTTCTTCCGTGTGTATTCCGGCATGGTCAAAACCGGTGACGATTTGTACAACTGCGATCGGGGACATTCCGAACGATTCGGACAGCTTTTTGTACTGAACGGAAAAAATCGAGTCAGTTTGGACAAACTAAACGCCGGTGACCTTGGTGCAGTTGTCAAATTAAAGGACACGCACACCGGCAACACGCTTACCGATCCAAAATTCAAAGTCACTCTGCCGGAAACCAAATATCCGAAGCCGAATATTCACACGGCCATTAAACCCAAAGCCAAAGGCGATGAAGAAAAGATTTCTGTCGGGCTGGCCACACTTCACGAAGAGGATCCTACCTTTATTTTCCGTGTGGACTCTGAATTGAAACAAACCATTGTTTCCGGACAGGGAGAATTGCATTTGAAGTCTACCATTGATCGATTGAAGCGGCGCTTCAATGTGGAAGTGGATCAAATGGAACCGAAAATCCCGTACCGGGAAACCATCCGCGGAAAAGGTGAATCCAAATATCGTCATAAGAAACAAAGCGGCGGCGCCGGTCAATTCGCGGAAGTTTGGATGCGTATTGAGCCCAAAAGCCGTGGTGAAGGTGTGGAATTCACAGATTCACTGCATGGGCAGAATGTGGACCGTGTCTTTGTACCTTCTGTTGAAAAGGGAGTGATGGCTGCAGTGAACGATGGTATTCTGGCCGGACATTTGGTCGTGGATTTAAAGGTCGATTTTTACGATGGCAAACAACACCCGGTGGATTCCAAGGACATTGCTTTCCAAACCGCAGGTAAACACGCATTCAAAGAAGCATTTATGGCTGCACAGCCCTGCATGCTTGAACCCATCATGGATGTAGAGGTTCGGGTCCCGGAAGAGTACATGGGTGATATTATGGGTGACATTTCGGGCCGCCGCGGGAAAATCATGGGAATGGATACGGACGGCGGAACACAGATCATCAAAGCTCAAATTCCGCAGGCGGAATTGTACAATTACGCCACAACCATCCGTTCACTTACAGGCGGTCGCGGATTGCACAGTGAGGATTTCAGCCACTACGAATTACTCCCGAAAGAACTGGAAAAGAAAGTTATTGCAGCATCCAAAAAAGAAGACGAAGA
>CAZJWP010000012.1:31435-34408 GCA_964549745.1 uncultured bacterium
ATGAAGGCTGCATTTTTTGTGAAAAATCGCAGCGGAACACGGATCGGGACGATCTGATCCTGTATCGCGGAAAATGGAACTTCGTCATCATGAATTTGTACCCGTACAACAATGCCCACCTTATGATCGTTCCTTATCACCATACCAATTCCATGAAAGATCTGGACCGCGATTCCCTGGGAGAAATCTTGGATTTAGCAGATAAATCCATGCAGATCATGAAATCCAAAATGCGGGCGGAAGGTTATAATTTCGGAGCCAACATCGGCGCCGCAGCCGGAGCCGGAATTAAAGAACACATCCATTTTCACGTCCTGCCGCGCTGGACAGGTGACACCAATTTCATGCCGGTAATCGGCCACACTAAAGTTTTAGTCCAGGGACTGTTGGAAACCTACGACGACCTGAAACCTGAATTTGATAAACTCACTTAGACGGGAGATGCCATGCTGACGTTCGAACACGCCTGGTTGCCCTTTATCTACCTCTATGGTTTGGGAGGTATTTTATTTGTTCTGGGAATTATCATTACCCGGAAAGCCGGGTCGCTTGATCTCACACGGCCCAGTCACCGGATGTGGATGTCCATCCTTATCTTCGGTTATTTCTGGTATTTTACCATCCACCTCCTCTTCAATCTGGCTGCCATGGATTACATGGCCGTACATACCGTTCTGATTATCTTAGCCATATTTGGTGCAGCATTTCTGATTTTTCTCAGGTCAGAGCTAGTTAAGCTGAGAAGGGGGGCATGATGGAAGGCGTCGTGCACCAGACATTTCACAATATCGGAACGTCAACCGATTGGATCGTGATGATTGTCTATTTCATCGCCATCATGCTTTTCGGCAGTTATTTCGGCCGTTACACACGGACGACCTCCGACTTCTTTTTCGGGGGCCGGCGATTCTCCTGGTGGTTGATCACCATGTCCATTGTCGCCACCGGAGTTGGCAGTCACAGTTTTGTAAAGTACTCCGCCAAAGGATTTCAGCACGGTTTGTCGTCCACAATGACCTACATGAACGACTGGTTTTTCGTTCCCTTCTTCCTTTTTGGCTGGTTGCCAATTGTCGTGTACTCCAGGATACGATCTATCCCGGAATATTTCGAAAGACGATTCAGTCCGTCGGCACGATTCCTGGCCACGATTCTGCTCATGCTTTATATGATCGGTTATATCGGGATTGGGTTTCTCACGCTTGGAAAAGCCGTGATTCCAATGTTGCCGGAATCATTCCACCTCATGGGAATGACAATAGATATCACCTTAATGCGCGCTATCATTTTCATCGCAGTCATTACCGGGATTTACATCACTTTCGGAGGTCAGACCGCCGTTATCTTTACTGATTTACTCCAAGGGTTTATTCTGCTATTTGCCGGTCTGTTTCTCTTTGTGTTGGGATTACATTTTCTGGGCGGATTTGATGCTTTTTGGAATTTGTTACCGGAGTCGTGGAAATTGCCTCTGGCCAATTTCAACAAGCCGCCTGATTTTAATTTTGTGGGCATCTTTTGGCAAGATGCCATTGCCGGATCCATCGGATTCCTCTTCATGAACCAGGGGCTTCTGATGCGATTTATGGCTTGCCGTAGTGTGAATGAGGGACGAAAAGCAGCTGCCGTTAATATCTTGGTGGTGCTTCCGATTTCAGCGATTGTTGTTGGAAATGCGGGTTGGCTTGGAAAAGCTATTTCGGTGGCCGATCCGGGATTGGTTCCGCTAAATACTTCCCCGGACGAAATATTCGTGGTTGTTGCAAATATTGTAGCACATCCGGGTATCTTTGGATTTGTCATGGCAGCGCTGACAGCCGCACTTATGAGTACGGTGGATACATTAATTAATGCTACAGCAGCAATTTTCATCAACGATGTTTATCGACCAATACGGCTTTTCTTCAAAAGTGATACAGGCCGAACCACCAAAGATGTGGATCGTCACGAATTGGTTGCAGCCAGGTTCAGTTCCATCGCGATTACGGCCCTGGGGGTGGTCTCTGTCCTTGCCTTTGAGCAATTCCCAACCGTGTATGAGGCTCACGGATATTTCCACTCAACGCTGACCCCGCCGTTGGTGGTGGCCATATTCCTTGGGATATTCTGGAAACGGTTTAATCCGGCAGCTGTGATCACAACTTTCTTGGGCGGAGTGGGATTAATGCTATTAGGTGCGCGTTATCCCGGCGTATTAATCGCTCCTTTCGATCATGGAATTGCCATGAATCCTGAGCATCCTTACACTTATATCAGAGCACTGTACAATATGTTCGTTTGTCTTAGCGTCGGTGTAGTAATCGGTCTGACCACTCATTGGCAAAAGGCAATTGTGGACAAGATGCGGGAATGGAAAAACAACAATACCCTCTTTATCGCGCTCAGTGTTATTGCCGGTATACTTTTCTTCCTTCCCATTTTTGAAGTTGGATCAGAGCATGCGCAATTATTCATGCTGATCGTTATGATTCTCATCATTCCTCTCACCGTCACGTATTACGTGCACTACGATGAGGAAAAAGCCACCGACGGCCTTATCACTGCCACAATTCAGAATGCCCGAATAGCATTTAAAGGCGGTGAACCAAATGATGCCTTAGGCGGCAAAGCGCTGGTTGAGTGGAAAATCCGCGAGGATGATGAAGACGAAGAAATGGTATACCTGTCTTCTGATGATCTAAAGACCATGAATGCAAATCCTGGTGATTTGGTTTATCTATGTGATAAACGCAAGTGGCTTGGTGGGTTAAAATCTCTCCATGGGCGAATTGGTGAGCCTCATTCTGAAAAGGGTGTGGTTTACATTACCACAGATCAGGAGAAAACAGGATTATTCTCCCGCGGAAGAAAATTAACGGCTGAAAAAGAAATGTAACCTTTGACAGCCTGAAAAAGCTTAATAAATTCGCCAGCTTTTTTAGATACAAAATGTCAGAATTCCGGAGTAGCTCCCGCCTGCGTTCCGATGAATCG